>JAJUHY010000128.1 GCA_029265735.1 Marinobacter segnicrescens
CCTTCCGTATGCTTACGGTAGATTTCCAAAAACTGTTCGTTGTTATAGTCAGCGTCAACCCGCTGTTTCCGGGCCTCTTCCAGTGCGGCCGTGCGGGCTTCCATCCAGCGATCCATTTTGGCGATGGCCTGCTGGTTCCAGACCTCGTCTTCCTCACTCCAGAGACCGATCTCCTTCAGGTAGCGGACGGTCCCGGCATGCACCGGCAGGGGCGACTGATTGAGATAACCGCGGAAGATCTCCACGTCCATCCGCGCCGCCAGGCTATGGGTTCCCTTGTAGGCGTCGAATCGTTTGTGGAACCATTTCGCCAGACTGTAGGCAAGCGCTTCGTCTGCATCCGCATGAACTGCGTAAAGGAAGTTGGATGCAATACCGTCAACCCCTCTTGCGGTGGACACTCCCAGATTCATGGTAGTGGGCACGACCATGGGACGGTGCTGCAAGAATCCGTCCCAGGCTTCCTTGTTGTCCAGGTCCATGCTCAGCCAGCGGATACTGCCCGGTGCACCTTCCATTTCGGACAGTACGGAACTGACCGGTGCGCAGTAAGCGACGTCGGCTTTGCCCTCAACCACGGAGCGGCAGTTCTCGGCGTAGCTGCTGTTGGGTACGAACCTCAGCAGCTTTTCTGTCTCCTGCTCAGACAGCCCCAGGTAGCCCGGCAGCGCCTCCCGTACGGCGGTTGTCATAGGTGGTGAATGTGCCGCCTGGGCAACCCGCACACCGCCCTTCTTGAGGTCTTCCATGGTTTTCAGGTCCGAAGAACCGGACACCACGAAGCCCCAGGGGGTATCGTTATGGTGCCACACCACCCGCTGGGCTACAGGTTTGGTACCGGCGTAGGCCCCGATCCCTTCAATCTGAAATCGCATCTCCGCCGCAGAGACAGAGCTCATGGTGATATCGCGACGGTCAGTCAGGCGACGATAACGCTGGGCCTCACTGTCCTCTGGCACAATACGGGGTACGGTACCCGTGTCTTTCTGCAGCACCGGTGCCCAGCCATTGGTGGATGCAAAGCTGCCCGAAGACGTGCCGGGAGTCCCAATGACCAGTAACTTTGGCAGGTCGTATTCTTTGGCCTGAACAGCACCGGTAGTAAGGCCCAGGGCAATTACGGTGGCGATGGAAAGGAGGGAACGCGGTATACGGATGGTGCGCTTGACTGGCATATTCGGTCTCCATTGGACTCTTTTTGTTGTTACGAAATGAGTTGCAACCCGTTGTTATTGATATTTTTCTGACGATCGCAGTATCAGCCGCGGACCACATGCTCCAGGCACATGAACGTATGTTGAGGCTGACGACTGTCAGGCTAGACCCTCATGGGTCAGCGGTCAATACTCGACCCGCCACGATGAGCCGACCCCGGCCCCTCAAGTCATAAATCTTGACACAGGTAACGCTGCAGCTTAGCGTTGCCTGACAAGTATCAGGATAATAATCATAGACAGACCAGGTATATCCATAATGCTTACAACCCCTGACCCCGTCGCCTCCGCAGTGACGTCAGCTCCCATGTCCCGGGAAGAGGCGATTGATCACGTCCTCCGTAACGATCCACGTTTCAGCATCGGGCAGACCCGGATCTGGGGCAACCCGTTCACCGTCTTCACCAACGCGCCTGACAATCTGCAGGCACTCTTGAAGGAAGCCGTTGGTAACTATCCCAGCCGGGATTTTCTGATTTATCAGGACGAAAGGTGGACCTACAGTGAGTTCGCTGCCGAGGTGAACCGCGCTGCCCATATGCTGACTTCCGAGCTGTCGGTTCAGCCAGGCGACCGTATCGCCCTGGCCATGCGGAACTATCCTGAAATGGCAATACTACTGATGGCCATCGTGTCGATTGGGGCCGTGGTGGTACCGCTGAACGCCTGGTGGTCGGGTGAAGAGCTGGCCTTTGCCGTCAACGATAGTGATGTTCGCGTGGTGTTTGCCGATGGCGACCGGTACACATCCCTTGAACCCCATATCAGCACCCTGCCGGTGACGCTGGTCGGCGTTCGCGACGCCAGCGGTCCTCTCCAGTACGCGGATCTGCTCGCCCGCTCTCTGGACGACAGCTGGCCGGATGTTGAGGTCGCACCGGATGATGATTTCGCTGTCATGTACTCATCCGGTTCGTCGGGCCGCCCCAAAGGTGTGTTGCTCACCCATCGCGGAGCAGTTTCCAGCATACATTCCTGGCGAATGGGTGAAGAAGTTGCTGCGCTGATGAATCCTCAGGCGGCTGCAAACAAGACCGGGCTTCCGGCCTATCTGATAGTGACACCACTTTTCCACGTAACTGCCCTGCACTCCATGTTCCTGCGAGGCCTCTCACTGGGCGCACGAATGGTGCTGATGTACAAGTGGGATCCCAAAGAGGCGGCGGCCATTGTCGAGCGCGAGCAGATCACACGTTTTGTCGGCGTGCCGACCCAGTCGGCCGAGCTTGGCCGCACCGCTGAAAAGCTTGGGGTTGCGCTGACTTCACTTGATACCGTCGCCTCCGGCGGCGCCAAGCGCCCGGCGGCTGAGGTGCTGCAGCTTGCCGAGCGCTTCCCGGAAGCGAACATAGCCACCGGCTGGGGCATGACCGAGACCAATTCCCTGGGCATCCTGTTGTCCGGACCGGAGTACGTGGATAACCCCGACGCCGCCGGTCGTCTCACGCCTCCCCTGCAGGAAATGCGCATTGTGGATGAGGCCGGAAACGACGTACCGGCCGGCGACGTGGGCGAGCTGGTCGTGCGCAGCCCGGCGAATATGCGGGGCTACCTGAACCTTCCGGAAGAAACCCGGGAAACCCTTCAGGATGGCTGGCTGTTCACAGGTGATCTGGCGCGGGTGGAGGAATCCGGCCTGATCTACATTGTCGATCGCAAGAAAAGCATCATTATCCGTGGTGGAGAAAACATTTCCTGCCTGGAAGTGGAAGGCGCTCTGCACCAGCACCCTGCTATCGCCGAAGCCTGCGTGTTCCCGGTGGCCGATGAGCGGCTCGGGGAGATCGTCGGGGCAGCAGTTTACGTGCAGGAGGGCTATGATATCGATCAGGATGGTATCCGCGACTTTCTGAAAGACCGGCTCGCTGCCTTCAAAATACCGGAGCGGGTCTGGATCTGGCACACGCCCTTGCCCAAAGGCGGTACCGGAAAACTGGACCGTAAAGTTCTGCAAGCTCATTGCCAGAGCCGCGACGACTGATCGCGGCCAGCATTCTTTCCCATGGGAAAACCTTCCCTTAAACCCGAGTCTGGAAAGCTCATTACAACAAGGAGAAGCACACGTGGATTACATCACCACGCCGCCAGAAATGAACGATCTCAGGATGTCAGAAAAGGCCCAGCCGCTGCTTGAGGCCGTCAAGAAACACATCCGCGAGAATGTGGACCCCATTCTGGAAGAATACGAACGCCTCGGCGAAGGCCGCGCAGACCGCTTCAGCTACGCTCCTGGCCAGCTAGAACTGCTGGAAGGCGCCAAGCAGAAAGCAAAAGAATCCGGGCTGTGGAACTTCTTCCTGCCAAACGCAGAAACTGGTGAAGGTCTTTCCAACCTGGATTACGCCTACATCGCTGTTGAGCTGGGCAAAAACCCCCTGGCTTCAGAAACCCTGAACTGCTCGGCGCCGGATACCGGCAACATGGAAGTGCTGGAGCGTGTTGGCACGCCAGAACAGAAAGAGAAGTGGCTGAAGCCCCTGCTGGAAGGCAAGATTCGCTCCTGTTTCGGCATGACCGAGCCCCACGTCGCTTCTTCAGACGCACGGAATATCGAGACCAGTGCAGTGCTGGACGGTGATGAGTGGGTTATCAACGGCGAGAAGTACTACATTTCCGGAGCCGGTGACCCTCGCTGCAAGATCATGATCTGTATGGTCAAAACCAGCCCGGATGCCGAGCCCTTCCGTCAGCAGTCACAGATTCTCGTTCCCATGGACGCGCCGGGTCTGACTATCGTTGGCCCCATGAACGTATTCGGTCATGACGATGCGCCCCACGGCCATATGCACATCACCCTGGAAAACGTCCGGGTACCGAAGGAAAATATCCTTTGGGGCGAAGGCCGCGGTTTCGAAATCTCCCAGTTGCGTCTTGGGCCGGGCCGGATTCACCACTGCATGCGTTCCATCGGTGCAGCAGAAAGAGCGCTGGACCTGATGATTGAGCGCGGCCAGAGCCGTGTCGCCTTCGGCAAGCCGATTCTGGACCTGGGCAAGAACATGGAGACCATCTCCCGGGCGCGGATTGAAATTGAGGCCATGCGCATGATGGTCCTCAAGGCCGCCAAGGCCATGGACGTACTCGGCAACAAGGAAGCCCGCGTCTGGGTATCCATGGTGAAGGCCATGGTGCCTGAGAAAGTGTGCAAGATCGTCGATGAAGCGATCCAGATCCACGGCGCCACCGGTGTCAGTCAGTGGTCACCGCTGCCGGACATCTACACCAAACAGCGTACCCTGCGCCTGGCCGACGGACCGGACGAAGTACACCACAACGTGGTTGCCCGGGCCGAGGTAAAAGCCTACAACCAGGACCCTTATCGTCGCCAGAAGTAAGCGCGACGCCGTCCCCTGCCCAACTCCGGTTGAGCAGGGGCAGTGCAGAGACCGCGGCCTGTTATCGCCGCGGCTCTCTCCCCTCTTCCCCAGTCACTTCAACACCATTGCGCCGGCATCAGGCACTCTTTTTGCGAGCCTCTTTCACCACATCGTACGCATGACTGATCTCGCGTGTCCGTTCCTCAGCCATTTCCCGCATACTTTCAGGCAGTCCACGACCGGCGAGTTTATCCGGGTGGTTTTCGCTCATCAGCCGCCGATAGGCACGTTTAAGCTCAGCATCACTGACGTCCGGGCTGACACCCAGGGTTTTGTAGGCATCATCAATCTGCTGGCTGGTACTGTAGTTGCGGGCGCCTGAAGTGCCTGCTCTCGCGCCCCGCAAGGTGGCCTCCAGCTGTTCAACCAGGCTTTCGGGCAAGCCAAGACCTCTGGCGATTCGAACCAGCATCTCGTGTTCGGCAGGATGCACCGAGCCATCCGCCGCCACCGCCGCTACCTGTACCTGCAAAAACATCTGCAGCAGTGCTGACTGACCAGCGCACAGCTGACGAAAGCGCTGAAGTTCAGCGTCCAGGTCAAAATCCGGTGCCTTGCCCCGGTTAAAGGCCGCCTTGGCGCTTTCTCTCTGGCTGGTATTCAGATGAAAGCGGTCAAACATGGCCTCAGCCATACGTATCTCGTCCCGGGTCACGACCCCATCCGCTTTGCTCACCGCGCCCATTACCGCAAACACGGACTCTACAAAGCCGCTTTGCATATCCTTCAGCCGCCCTACAACTTTCTTTTTGAGGCGGGTAAACAGAAACGCGCCAAGCGCCCCACCAATGAAAAGGCCAGGCACACGACCAAACGCATAACCAATCGCGGCACCGAGCAATATGGCAAACAACATCGATTCTCTTCCTGCTTCTGAAATTTGATGCACTATAACCGTTTTTTAGCTTACTCTGACAGCCCCGCGACGCCGCTTCACAAGCCGCACCCAGCGCGCTACCATCCGACTCGACTCTCCTCCGTACGCACTCAGACCGGGTCTGTATGACGCTTCTTATACTTTTCGCAGTCACCTCCATCGGTTTTTCGTTTTAGTGTTCGATTCTTGAGGCGGCCCTGCTCTCTGTAACGCCCAGCTATATCGCGTCTTTGGGAAAGGATGACCCTGAGCTGTTCCGGCAGCTGCGCAAGCTTAAGGACAATGTTGATGACCCTCTGTCAGCCATTCTCACCCTCAACACCGTGGCCCATACTGTCGGCGCTACCGGAGTCGGCGCCCAGGTTACGGTAGTGTTTGGCGAAGCCTGGCTCGGCGCCGCTTCTGCCGCCATGACCCTGGCTATTCTGATTTTCTCGGAGATCATTCCCAAAACCATCGGTGCCCGATACTGGCGAACCATCGCGCCGGTATTACCTTCGATACTGGGGGTAATGGTTAAGTTACTGCTTCCCTTTGTCTGGC
>JAJUHY010000174.1 GCA_029265735.1 Marinobacter segnicrescens
ACGAGATCGAACAGACCATCCGCCATGCGGAAACCAGCCTCGAGCGGTTCCAGGAGAACCGCGAGAGTGGGGAAGACCTCCAGAACTGTGTTGACTACCTGAACCAGCTCCGGGGCATCTTTGTGCTGGTGGAGCTTCGGGGGGGTACGTTGCTGTGCAAGGAGGCCGTTGCAGTTGCCAATGATGTACCGGTTGGCGCCAGTGACGACAAGAATATTCTGCTTACCA
The DNA here is from genome assembly GCA_029265735.1 of Marinobacter segnicrescens. GTDB lineage: Bacteria > Pseudomonadota > Gammaproteobacteria > Pseudomonadales > Oleiphilaceae > Marinobacter > Marinobacter segnicrescens_A. The sequence continues at coordinate 229 of JAJUHY010000174.1, forward strand.
CCCTCAGTACCGCCCTGTTTATTCTTCGCCGATACGTTGAGTATTACCATCAGCAGCGGGAAGACCACCCTGAGCTGATGATTCCGGTCATCAACGAACTCCGCGTGGCCCGGGGCGAAACGCCCCATCCTGAGTCCGTCTTTTTTGAACTGGATACAGATCAGCGCCCGGACTTTTGCGCTGGGGTTATCAGCGAACCGCTGGATCTTTCCGATGCCGAATTTGAGGCCTATGCCCGCCGCATGCGCCTGATGTTCCAGGTGGCTCTGGTCGGGGTGATCCGGGAACGGAATGAGGTTGTCAGCAAGAAACTGATCGCAAGAGCAGCGCGGGGATTTGCACGCCTGTGTGGCGACGGTCAGCTGAAACAGTTGTGGTGTCTGCTGGCGGTGGTCGCCGACACCATGACCGACCGGGCCATGGGCTTCAACCAGGCCCGCAAGCGCCTGTTGATGCGTATCGAGCGCTACGGTCGGGACATGGTTTATGTCGGCCGGACCGCAGCCCGACGCACTCTGGACGAAGACATTATCCGTGAGCTGGTATATCTGCTGTATCGCAGCGGGTCTGCCAATGAAGAGGTCCAGCGCATTCTGTCGGCCTGGAACCTGGCCCCTTCAGATTATCCGGAATCCATGCTGGAGGCCCATCGGAAGCGACTGTACGGCCCTGGTGCAGATGTTCTGAAATCCTTGTCCGAAGCGCTTCAGGATGAGCTTAATCAGCTCAAGGACCGGCTCGATATCATTGAGCGGGGCATCGAACCTGATCTTGGGGAACTGTCCACCATATCGGATGCGCTGCGTCGTCTGGCCAACACCCTGAGCATGCTGGATCTCAACCGTCTTGCAGAGATTGCCCGTAATCAGGCTGATCGGCTGGACACCTGGGAGCGGGCCGGGGCTTTACCGGCTGAAAGTGAGCTTTACGCCCTGGCCGATGCCGTACTTGGTATTGAAGGTGCCGTCCAGCAGATGGTTATCCGTGGAATCACCTCCGAGACCGACGCCCTGGCCATTGCCCGGCCGGATGCCCGAGAAGGTTCCCTCTATCTCCACGAAGCGGCTATCGTGGTGGGAGATGAGGCTCGCAGTGCGCTGACCCTGGCCAAACGTGCTATTACGGCTTTTGTAGAGTCCGACTATGACAAGCTCCACCTGGCGAACCTGCCAACGACGCTGCACAGTATCTGGGGCGGGTTGCAGATGATCGGTGACCCGGACGCTGCCGATGTCATGGAGCGGATTGCCCACTCAATCCAGACCCGCCTGCTGGATGTGAAAGAACCACCGGGAACGGCGGTTCTTGAGTCCCTTGCAGACGCACTGACCTCCCTGGAGTATTACATCGAAAGTATCGGAACCCGGGACAGTCGAAACCCCGACCTGCTGAGACTGGCAGAAGCGTCGCTGGATGATGGCGGGCTATAAGTAAGTTCCGAGCTCTTGCTGACGGGTCAGCTCTAATAAAAAGGCACCTGCGAGGTGCCTTTTTCGTTTTACCGTTGTGCTCGCTCAGGAACCCATGGAAAACAGCTGTCCCAGCTTGGTCGCCAACATCATATCGCCTTCGGCGCGGAGCTGACCGGACATAAATGCCTGCATACCGTCCGTTTCACCAGTCGCGATACCTTTCAGTGTGGCGGCATCCATAATCAGCGTTACGGAGGGGTCTTCGTGGTCACCCTGTACAACCTTGCAGGTACCATCCTTTACGATCACGTGGTGGTTCTGGTCATCTTCAATGTTGAACTGGAAGACCAGGTCCATGCCTTCCGCAGCTTCTGAATTGAAGTTTTGTTCGAATTTCTCGAATACCTGGGCTACAGACATTATTTTTCCCTTTGATGATAACTGGTTCAGCAGGTGACGAGACCGCACCTCCGATAATGAACCGGCAGGCGATGCGCTTCAGGCAAGGACTGTCGGGCCCCTCCGCAAGCCGGTTCACTCGACTTTAGGGGGCGCGCAGGACAGTGTCAAGGAAAAATCAAACGATCGTTTGATAACTTTTCACAACCGAAGGTTGTACCCCGCATACCCTCGGTTACAATCAGGTTTCCGCCTGAACAATGTGGCAGCAGGACAACCGCTTCCGGCCACAAACCTCATGGAGAATGCATTGGAATTTGTCACGGAGTACGGCCTGTTTCTGGCCAAGGTAGTGACCATCGTGGTTGCTGTACTGATGATTATCGGGTTCGGTGCTGCCGCTGTTTACCGCAGTCGGGGCAGCAGCGATGACGAAGGTGAACTGACGGTTCGCCGGCTCAATGATAAATACCGGCGCCTGAAAGAGACCATTGAGCACCGGATGCTTGAGCCTCACCAACGCAAGGCCTGGAAGAAGGCCCGCCAGAAAGCCGAAAAAGCCGCCCGTAAGGCAGAGAAGGGGAAAGCCGGTCACGACGATCAGGACAAGCCCCGCCGTACCTTTGTGATCGACTTCGATGGTGATATCCGCGCGTCCGACACAGATACTCTTCGGCAGTCGGTTTCGGCCGTGCTGACGGTGGCAGACCCGGAGAGGGACGAAGTCGTCGTCCGGCTTGAAAGCGGCGGCGGACTGGTCCACGCCTATGGCCTGGCTGCTGCGCAACTGGACCGTATCCGCAGCAAGGGCATCAGGCTCACCGCCTGTGTGGATAAGGTCGCTGCCAGCGGTGGCTATATGATGGCCTGCGTCGCTGATCGCATTCTGGCATCACCGTTCGCAGTACTCGGGTCCATCGGCGTGGTGGCGCAGCTGCCTAACTTCCACCGGGTCCTTAAAAAGCATGATGTGGACTACGAAGTTCTTACCGCCGGTGAACACAAGCGCACCCTGACGATTTTTGGTGAGAACACCGAAAAGGGACGGCAGAAGTTCGTGGAGGACCTGGAAGATACCCATGACCTGTTCAAGGGATACGTCAGTGAACGCCGCCCGGACCTGGACATCGACCGCGTCTCCAACGGTGATATCTGGTTTGGCACCCGTGCCCTTGAGGTCAGGCTGATCGATGAGATCAAAACATCCGATGAATACCTGATCGAAGCCTGCGAGCGTTCCGAGGTTGTCGCTGTCAGCTTTCAGCGTAAACGTAGCCTGCCGGAAAAGCTTGGGCTGGCCACCAGTGCGGCGCTGGAACATAGTGTCTGGCGCATTCTGAGCACTTTTCGCAACCAGAAAATCCAATAACAAAGAACCCCCAGGAGGATGATGATGGGTAATGACACCGAATACCAGGCATGGCGCGTCCATGAGAAAGACGGCAAATACGTGGGATCGGAAGAGACCTGCCGGGTGGCGGACCTGCCCGCGAACGAAGTGCTGATCCGGGTCACTCACTCGTCTCTGAACTACAAGGACGCGCTGTCAGCGTCCGGCAACAAGGGGGTTACCCGGACTTTCCCTCATACGCCTGGCATCGATGCCGCCGGTGAAGTCGTGGAATCCGGCGGCGCCCCCGGTAAGAGCCAGCAGGTTATCGTTACCGGTTACGATCTGGGCATGGAAACACCCGGTGGCTTTGGCGAGTACATTCGCGTGCCGGCTGAGTGGTGTATCGAAATGCCCAGCGGCTGGGATGCCCGTCGGGCCATGATCTATGGTACTGCAGGGCTGACGGCTGGCCTCTGCGTCGACAAGCTGTTGCGAATGGGCGCTTCGCCCGAGCAGGGACCGGTCGTGGTCACTGGCGCCAGCGGCGCCGTAGGAACCGTTGCCGTGGAGATACTGGCCGGTCTTGGGTTTACAGTTACAGCCGTGTCGGGCAAGAAAGAGCAGGTTGGCGCGCTCAAGGCGCTGGGCGCAGCCGAAGTTAAAAGTCGTGAGGCCCTTGAGGCATCTACCAGACCTATGTTGAAACCCGTCTATGGCAACGCGGTTGATACGGTTGGCGGCGTACCCCTGGCTGAACTGCTGAAGCAGATTGCACCGGGCGGCTCTGTCGCCTGTTGCGGCCTGGTGGCCGGACCCACCGTTGAGACCACGGTCATGCCGTTCATCCTTCGGGGCATCAACCTGTTGGGTGTTGATTCGGTAGAGATTCCGCTGGATCAGAAACGTCAGGTCTGGCACAAGCTGGCAACCGACTGGGCCTGCCCGAAAACGGAAGCCAGCGCCCGGGATATCAGTCGTGGCGAGCTTGATGGCGCGTTGAAAGCCTTCCTGAAGGGAGAGTCGGTCGGGAAAATCGTGCTGGACCACAGCCGGTAATCTCACCGGGACTGCAGTACTGGAAACAAAAAACGCTGACGGGTTTCCCGATCAGCGTTTTTTTGGAGGACATCCGGATTTCTGGTTGCTATGCGCGGTTGAGAGGTAGACGACAGGAAATGCTTGGGGGCCTGGGGTTCCTGGAAGGCGGTCATTGTGTGGCTCCTGTCAGATGACATCTTGATTCACGCGCCGGGAAACGTCTTCTGCGCTTTCCACTCGCTCAGAGTAGCGGTCTGTCAAGTAATCGCTTCGTCCCCGGATCATAAGGGTGAACTTGATGAGCTCCTCGCAAACATCCACAATGCGGAGGTACAGGGGCGACGGCTTCATGCGGCCAGCGTCGTCGAATTCGCTAAAGGCTTTAGGTACCGACGATTGATTGGGAATCGTCACCATGCGCATCCAGCGACCGAGGATGCGCATCTGGTTGACCGCATTGAAGCTCTGGCTACCTC
>JAJUHY010000334.1 GCA_029265735.1 Marinobacter segnicrescens
ACGTCCGCCGCACCTTGCTAAGCCGTGACGGCACAGCACTGGAAGAAAGTGCCCGTGAACGCTGGGACAGTGGTCTGACGCCGGAAGTGCTGGCGGTGCTGCTCGTCAAGCCCGACAACCTGTCCCTGAGCGGACTTTACACTTATGCACGCTATCTCGACCAGCAGGGCCTGACGTCGGCCCGTTACTGGCTGGCGTTCTGGAAAAAGATGCTGATGCCGGTGGGAACAGCCGTGCTGGTGATTGTGGCCATTTCGTTTATTTTTGGCCCGCTGCGATCGGTCACCATGGGTTTCCGGGTATTTACCGGACTGATTGTCGGGCTACTGTTCAAATACAGCCAGGATCTGCTGGGCCCCATGAGTGTGGTGTTTGGTTTCAACCCGATCCTGGCCATTCTGATTCCGATTCTGGTCAGCGGACTGATCGGCGCGTGGCTGATGCGCCGGGCTGGCTAGCGCTCAGCCCTTTTGGCGCGTTTTTCCATGGGAACCTGCACAACCACACTGTTGGACACCCGGTCGGTTACCGACAGGCCGTTGATAGGGCAGAACAGGGCGAGAATCAGGGGTACCGTCAGAAACAGGGTTACCGGCCCCAGGTAATGGCTTGCCAGCAGAGTGATAAAGATCGCGGCTGCGGCGGTACCATAGCGAAACAGTGCCTGGGTCCAGCTCACGGAAGTGCCATCCAGATTCTCGATACGGATACGCCAGACCTGCATGCCAAGAGTCTGGCCAAGGCGGGTCCAGAAGTAGGCGAAGAACAGGTAAAGGACCAGGAACAGAACAAACGTCAGCGCGGGGTCACCGGAGATGGCTCCGGCCTCGGCCATTTGTTCGTATTTATCCCAACCAGTCAGCCACCCGGCGATTATGGTATAGATCCACGTGGCGACCAGCAGGACAGCAATGCTGATCAGGCCGTCGTAGATAATCGCCAGAGCCCGTTTAACGGCAGTGGCAGGAGGTAATAATTCCTCGGCGTCATGAAAGCGTCGGGGCATGGAGTCTCCTGAAGGGGTTAACGTCTGCTACTGACTGTCCGGCGCGGGGCGTCCGGCCAGATATGTCTGTTTTTCCTGATTTTGAGCGTGTGCTAGAGTAGCCGATTTGCACACGCATGTAAGCATCGGGATACTGCCAGCCGGTCAGCCGTCCTGAAGGGATATATTTATTGACGCGACGATCTGTACCAGACTTCGTCGCGAAGTTCGTTTCCGGACTTTTACCGGGTTCCATGGCGGATTGTTGCTGGGTTTATTAAAGGGTATCAGAGGTCTATGAAAACCGCAGAGCTACGACAGGCGTTTCTCAAGTATTTTGAACAGCAGGGGCACACCATTGTGTCGAGCAGTTCGCTGGTACCTCACGACGACCCCACACTGTTGTTCACCAATGCGGGTATGAACCAGTTCAAGGACGTTTTCCTGGGCCGGGAGCAGCGGGATTATGTGCGTGCGACCAGTTCCCAGAAGTGTGTGCGGGCCGGCGGCAAGCATAACGACCTGGAAAACGTCGGCTACACCGCCCGGCACCATACCTTCTTTGAGATGCTGGGTAACTTCAGCTTCGGTGATTACTTCAAGCGTGAAGCCATCAATTTTGCCTGGACCTTTCTGACCGGTGATCAGTGGCTGAAGCTGCCGGCAGAGAAGCTCTGGGTGACCGTTTACGCCGAAGACGACGAAGCCTATGACATCTGGAGCAAGGAAATCGGCGTTCCGACAGAGCGCATCGTGCGCATCGGTGATAACAACGGTGGCCGCTATGCGTCAGATAACTTCTGGCAGATGGGCGATACGGGTCCCTGCGGCCCCTGCACCGAGATCTTCTACGACCATGGCCCGGATGTCGCCGGTGGTCCTCCCGGCAGCCCCGACGAGGACGGTGACCGTTATATTGAAATCTGGAACGTGGTCTTCATGCAGTACAACCGGACCGCTGATGGTGAGATGCATCCTCTGCCCAAGCCTTCTGTCGACACCGGCATGGGTCTTGAACGCATCGCGGCCGTGCTGCAGGGCGTCCATAGCAACTACGAAATCGATCTGTTCCAGGAATTGCTGAAAGCGGCCTCTGATGTGCTGGGTGGCGTTGCAACAACGGAAGCGTCTCTGCGGGTGGTGGCCGATCATATCCGCTCCTGCGCTTTCCTGATTGCCGACGGCGTCATGCCCTCCAACGAGGGCCGGGGCTTCGTGCTGCGCCGGATCATTCGCCGGGCGGCCCGTCACGGCAACAAGCTGGGAGCAACCCAGCCGTTCTTCTTCAAGCTGGTGGATGCTCTGGTTTCACTGATGGGTGATGCCTATCCGGAACTGCGAAGCAGCCAGAAGCAGATTGAAAAGGTACTGCTGCAGGAAGAAGAGCAGTTTGCCAAGACCCTGGACAAGGGCCTGCGCCTGCTGGAGCAGGATATTGCCGGGCTCGAGGGTACGGAAATCCCCGGTGAGACCATTTTTACCCTTTACGACACCTATGGTTTTCCGGTCGACCTGACCAACGACATCGCCCGGGAGCGGGGCCTGACGCTGGATTACGCGGGCTACGAAAAAGCCATGGAGCAGCAGCGGGAGCGGGCAC
>JAJUHY010000238.1 GCA_029265735.1 Marinobacter segnicrescens
CTGGCTTGCGGCTGACCACCGATGAAAATGAACGCTTCATCTCAGTCAGCAGCGCATCAAAGCCCTCTCCCTGAAACACTTTGGCCACAAACACGCCCCCGGGGCGCAATACCTGTGTCGCCATATCCAGCGCCAGCTCCACCAGCGCCATGGCTCTGGGAATATCAGCCGCGGGGTTACCACTCATGTTGGGGGCCATATCGGAAATCACAAGATCTACCGGGCGCCCATCCAGTACAGCCATCAGTTCATCGAACACGGACTGTTCAGTGAAGTCTCCCTGCACGAACTCGACTCCGGCGATGGGATCCATGGGCAGGATGTCACTGGCAATAACGAGTCCCTTGTCGCCGACTTTTTCCACCGCAACCTGGGTCCACCCGCCAGGCGCCGCCCCCAGATCGACCACGACGTACCCGGGACGGAACAGCCGGTCTTTCTGATCCAGCTCGATCAACTTATAACTGGCCCGGGACCGATAGCCATCCTGCCTGGACTTTCGGACCCAGACATCGTCAAAATGTTCCTTTAACCAGCGGTCACTGGATTTCGAGCGTGCCAATCTGCCTCCTGATCCATAATAGGTGCAATCGCCCATCCACCGGACGAACGACTCTGTTATCATGCCGCGATTATACGGCCTGACGGGCCTGAATGCTCCCGTCGCCGCCGCACAAGCGCGACTATCGATTGCATAGCCTGTTAATAGCACCGACCGAGAGAATTCATCATGAGCCTTTCCGCTGCCCAGCGCCGCGAATACCGCGCCATCGCACACAACCTGAAGCCCGTCATTATTATTGGCGATAAGGGGCTGACCGACGGCCTGATGCAGGAGCTGGACCGGGCTCTTAACGATCACGAGCTGATCAAGGTCAAGGTTGCGACCAATGATCGCGACGCCCGTGCTGAGATCATCAACGAACTTTGCCAGCAGGCAGGAGCGGAACTGGTCCAGACTATCGGCAAAATCGCTGTCATTATTCGCAGAGCCAGCCAGCCCAATCCGAAACTGAGCAACCTGTCGCGATAAATAGCAGGCACTGCTGCTATTCTCAGAAAAATCAGGATCAGCCACGGACGGCGAGGCCACCTCTGGACGACCGCTCACTCACGCACACCAGTCAGCCCCGCCCAAAAACCGCCTATTCAAGTTGTAACATTGGCGCTAGGATACATTTAAAAACCAACTTGCCTGTTCGAAGGATCGAAACCATGAATACCGCACTACGGTTCCTCGCAGCAGCGACTACTGCCTCACTGGTTATACTGGCAGCAGGTTGCAGCAGTTCTGATGAGTCCAACTCGGAAGCCGCCGGACATATAACCCGGGCAGAAACCTATGCTGATCAGGGCCAGTACCGTTCAGCGATGCTGGAGGTCCGGAATGCAGTGCAGAAAGACCCTGGCAACGTGGGTCACGTGCTGTTACTGGCCGGCATCTACCTCAAAATTGGTGCTGGTGAGCAGGCCACAGATCTGCTGGAGCCCTGGCGGGAAGACTATGGACGCCAGATCGCCCTGCCCCTTGCCCGGGGTTATCTGCTGCAGGGAAAGCATCTCTCTGCCCGTGAAGCTCTCGATGGATTTCAACCCGGCGGTGAAGCTGAGCAGAAGGAATACGACTATCTTTCAGCAGAGAGCCAGCGTCTGGCCGGCAATACGGAGCAGGCACTGAGCCAGTTCCGCCAGCTGCATGAACGCCATCCTTCTGACCCACAGATTGTCATCGCCCTGGCCAAGTCCCTGCTCGCCTCCGGCGAAGCTCAAGCTGCGGTTGATTCCCTGACCCAATGGACGGAACAGAACGGCAACAACGCGGACGTTCTCTATCTGACCGGCCTGGCTCACTACCGCATGGGGCACATCGATGAAAGTACGCGGGTGCTGACCGATGCCACAACTGCCGTGCCTGCATCGGATATTTTTCTGCCGGTACGCCGCAATATTCTTACCCTGCTCTCCCGCAGCCTGACCGAACAGGGTCGTATGACGGAAGCGCAGGTGTACAACAGAATCCTGGCGGAGAATACCAGCTCTGACACCCGCGAACGGGCCGAGTCTGCGATTGAGGCCATTCAGCGGGGCGACCTGGCCACCGCACGCACTACCCTGGAAGAACTGCTGCAGCAAAACCCGGACAACGAACGGGTTGCGCTGATGCTGGGCACCCTGAACCTGCAGGAAGGCCGGACCGATGATGCCGAAGCCCTGCTGACCGGCAATATAGACGCGGAAACCACACCGACGGCGTTTCTCCGGGCCGCGACCATCGCCCAGATTGACAGCGGCAAGCGTGAAGAAGCCCTGGCCACGCTGGGCAGAGCGATTGAAGCACGCCCCAATGATGTCGAGTTGCTGGCCATGCACGGCATTCTGGCATTATCACTGCCGGGCCATACCGACACCGGCGTCGCCAGCCTGAGCAAAGCGCTGGAACTGGATCGCTCCCGCTCCCGCCTGCGGCTTGCCCTCGCCCGTCACTATCAGGACGAAGGCCAGACCGAACAGGCCCTGGCCCAGATGCGGGTCGCGTTCACAGAAACACCAACAGACTGGTCGGTGACACAATACTATCTGGCCCTACTGCTGAATAACGGACGGAACACGGAAGCCGGCGAAGTGGCTGAATCCCTGATCAATGGCTTCGCCGACGAGCCCCAGGCCGTCACCCTGGCGGCGATGGCAGAACATCGCCTGGGCGAAACCGATGTTGCCCGGCAGCGCCTGGAAGAGCAGGTTGAAGCCATGCCCGATAACCTGCCTGCGCTGGCAGCACTCGCCACCATCTATCAAAGCGACGGCGACCATCAGAAAGCCACCGAAACACTGCTACGCGCCGCTGGGCAGCGCCCTGACAACCTAAACCTGCTTCAGGCCGCAGGCCGCAGTTATGCCCGCAACCATACACCGGATGAGGTTGTAGACTGGTTGGGGGAAATTGCAAAGGAACATAGCGGGCTGAAAACCAACAGTCATGTTCTGGCGGCACAAATCCGGGTGCAGCAGGGCCGACTGACGGACGCCAGCAACCTGCTTGGCCAGATCCCCGCAGATCAACTTACTGACGAGGCCGAAACCGTAAGGCTGCAACTGCTAGTAGCGGAAGCGGAACAGGCTGCCCGTGACCAGGACTGGGCCAGGGCGAGGACGAAAGCCGCCGAAGCAGCGTCTATCCGTCCGGAAAATATCGGCATTGCGCTGATTCCTGTCCGAATTGCCATTGCTGAAGGCAAATACGATGACGCCACCGCCACGCTTGATGAGCTGGAGTCCCATCACGAAGCGCAACCCGCGATTGACCTGACCCGTGCCCGTCTGCTCGCTACCAGAGATAACGAAGGCGCAGCCTATGAGTATCTGAACCAGCGCTGGCAGGAGACAGACGCACCTGAGCTGCTGCCGAGCCTGGTTACCATGGCCAGACGTCATGCGCCGGAACGAATCGATGACCTTACCGAAGCCTGGGTGAAAGCCATGCCGGACAATACCGCCGCTCATCTCAGCCGGGCGGAGTATGAAATGGCGAGCGGTAACGATGACGCCGCCATTGCCAGCTATGAAACCGCCCTGAGCCAGCGCAAGACCCCTCTGGCCCTGAACAATCTTGCCTGGCTGCTGCGCGAGCGGGACCAGGAGCGCGCTATCGACCTGGCTGAACAGGCCCGGGATATGGCGCCACAAAATCCGGCCATCCTGGACACCTACGGCTGGATTCTGCACCTGGCCGGAAAAAACGCCGAAGCGAAGTCTATTCTGGAGCAGGCGCTGACCCTGGCACCCGATAATGAAGAGATCCAGCAGCACCTGGATACAGTCAATAAGGTCCTGTAATACCCTAGTGTCCCGTCTGGTTAATTCGCTGATCTACTGAGCCACTGAGAGGCTTGAGAGCAAGGCGCGCTGACGAAGGTTTGGTGGCTCCAAATCGAGTCAGTGCAACGCGACTATCAAGCCTCTCAGTGGCTCCCGAAAGGCGCGACGCTGGGGCCTCTGGCCGGTGTTGCC
>JAJUHY010000184.1 GCA_029265735.1 Marinobacter segnicrescens
CACGCTGTGGCTGCTCAACGGCGGTACTGTGGCGCCAAACCCTCAGGAGCTGCTCGCCCATAAGCGCTATCAGAACCTGATGACGCAGCTGGTGGCCAAGTTTGACGCGGTTATCATCAACACCCCGGTGCTTGGGGACAACCTGGATGCCCAGCTGGTAGCGGCCCGCTCCGGTGCTGCATTAATGGTGGCGAGAGAGAATCACACGCCCTTACGGAGCCTTGACAAGGCGAGTCATCGGCTAAGGGAGCTGGGAGTGGCGGTTACCGGCGTCGCGCTCTCCCACTGACAGGCCCGGCCCGATATCCCGGATGATATCGACGGTTGTTCATGGCGTGCGCTTGCAGCACCCGAGGCGGAAAGGATCATGCCAGTAGAAACTCCGGCCCAGCACCCGGTGCTCAGGCCGCTGACTATCCTGATTGTAGTCGGGGCCGTGTTTTACCAGGTGGTGCTTTGCCTGATCAATACACACCTGTTTCCAGCATCCCGGGGCATGGTGGGGCTCGCGGAGGCTCTGCTCATGCTGGCCTGCCTGCCATTGCTGCTACCCCGGTTTCTGCCAGGCCTCGTTATTCTGGTCTCCCTCACCGGAGCGACACTGTGCGTGCTGGCTCTGTTCAAGGGCGGGCTCGATCTGAAAGGGTTCCGGGATGTCCTGATCCCCATGTGGTTCTTCTGGCTCGGTCGTAATGTCGGTGATGTCCAGCTGGCGGATCGCATTCTCAAGGTGGCTATCGCCATTGTGATTGCGGTCGGGCTTTACGAGCTGTTTGCCCTTGAAAGCTTTACCAATATGCTGGATATCTTCGGCTATTACGTAAACATCGGGAGCCTGGAGCCCATCACGGAATACGAGCGGGAAAGCCGGCTCCAGATGAACGGGATCCGGCCCGAAGATATGGGGCGTACCCTGCTGCCCTGGCTGCTGGATAACCATCGGGTTTCCTCCGTCTTTCTGGAACCGGTGTCCCTCGGCAATTTCGCGACCCTGGTGGTGGCTTGGGGGCTCAGTAAAGGGGCCGGTGAAAAAGCCCTGATGTGGTTCTTCTGCATCACTGGCGTCGTCATGATGGTGCTTGCGGATTCCCGCTTTGCACTGCTCTCGGTATTTCTGCTGGTGGGGCTGCGTTTGATGTTCCGTGGCTGGCTCCTGTATCTGCCCGCGGTCATGCCCTTCCTGATCATGGGCGGGCTGGTGGCGCTGGGCCTGTTCGGTTCTATTGGCTACAGCGATACCTACGCCGGCCGCCTGGTCAGCAGTGCCTGGGGGCTGATGAGCTTTGACGCGAAAATGCTGCTTGGCGCAGACAGCGGCGCCTGGTTCCCGGACCAGGGCTACGCCTATGTGCTGTCGACGTTCGGTATCCTGCTGGCGGTTGGATTCTGGCTGGCAATCTGGCTGATCCCCATGCCGGACGACCGGGCGGCGCGGTTCCGCAGCTTTGCGGCAGTTTACATGTCATTGATCCTCACCATAAGTGGTACATCCCTGTTTGCCATGAAAACGTCTGCTCTGCTCTGGTTCCTGTTCGGTACCGTGCTGGCTGATCCCGCCAGGCTGCCTGTTCCCCGTCATCTGAGGCCCGGATGGTCTGGCTGGGGCGTTCGCTTCGGAATTCATCGCAGAGGGGCTGGTGCATGAGACTGAATGTTGTACACGTGATCCGGCAGTACTACCCATCAGTGGGGGGCATGGAAGATGTGGTGCGGAATATCGCCGCCTGCCAGATGGCTACCGGGACCCAGACTGCTTCCGTCGTAACTCTGGACCGACTTTTTCGTAACTCCGGAAAACGACTGGAAAAGAACGACGTGATCTCGGATGTACCGGTGACTCGGTTACCCTACCGGGGGTCCAGCCGCTACCCCCTCTGTCCGTCGGTACTTGCCGCCATCCGTGACGCCGATGTCATCCATGTCCACGGTGTCGACTTTTTCTATGACTACCTGGCACTGACGCGCATCGCCCATCGGCGACCACTGGTGGTCTCCACCCACGGTGGTTTCTTTCATACCGAATTCGCAGGGTGGCTTAAAGAACTCTGGTTCCGCAGTATCACCCGACTGTCTGCCCGGGCCTACGACAAGGTCGTTGCCACCAGCGAAAATGATGGCCGCCGGTTTCGGGAAATCATTCCGGAAAAGCGTCTTGAGGTGATCGAGAACGGGGTCGATACCGATCGCTACGCAGACCGCGCCAGCGACGAGCTGAACCATACCCTGATGTACTTTGGTCGCTGGTCTTCCAACAAGGGGCTGCTTGAGTCACTGGATCTGCTCAGGGTGCTCCGTGACCGGGATCCACGGTGGCGGCTGATCGTGGCCGGTCGGGAATACGACTTTACCGCTGCTGACCTCCGGCGGGAGGCTGCGCAGCGTCAATTGCCAGAAGATGCTCTAACGCTGGAGGCCAGTCCTTCGGACCAGCGGCTTGCGGAGCTTATCGGTGAGGCTGCGTGGTTCCTGTGTCTGTCCCGCCATGAAGGGTTCGGGCTGGCGGCCATTGAAGCCATGAGCGCAGGTCTCACGCCGGTGCTGAGCAGGATCCCCCCGTTCGAGAAGCTGGTCAGTAATTCCGGTCTCGGCATCTGTCATGATGCCAGCAACCCGCAGGGGCTTGCTGACCAGGTTCAGCAGTTACAGGCCGAGGGTCAGGCGGGATACGCCGGCCGAAGGGCCCGGGCCATGGCCTTTGCCGATCAGTACAGTTGGCCGCAAATCGCCGATCGATACATTCAGCTATATGATTCCCTGGGAGGAAACCAATGACGGCACCCCAAAGCAAGGGTCGTGCAAAGCTGACACGTAACTTCCGCAAGCATTGGCGCACGCTGATAGTGGGTATTGCGGGTCTGCTGATCACTACCGGCGCGTCTGCGGTCTGTCTGGGCGAAGCACCCCTGAGGGGCGTTAACTTGTCAGGCGCGGAATTCAACAGCCGGGAATTGCCTGGCGAAATGTTCCGCGACTATACCTATCCATCCGCCGATGACTACGAGTATTTCGCGGAGAAAGGCGCAAACCTGATCCGGCTTCCGATCCGCTGGGAGCGTATTCAGCATAGCCTCAGAGGCGAGCTGGACGGCAGTGAGCTGGCACAGATACGCAAGTCCGTGGACTTTGCCCGGGCTAACGACCAGTGCCTGCTTCTGGACCTCCACAACTATGCCGCCTGGCACGGTGAAGTGCTGGGGGAAGGCCGGGTTTCCACGGCAGATCTGATCGATGTCTGGCAGCGGCTGGCGCGAGAGCTGGATGACCCGGATCACGTTGCGCTGGGACTGATGAATGAGCCCTTCCGCATGGATATCGCCGACTGGGCGCTTAGCGCACAGCAGACCGTCACGGCATTGAGAGAGCAGGGTGCAGAACATCTGATCGCGGTCTCCGGTGGTCGCTGGAGTGGGGTACACGAGTGGTTCAAGGTTCGCACCGGAACCTCCAACTCCGCCGCTTTTGTAAATCTTGACGACCCGCTGGACCGTATCATGCTGGAAGTTCACCAGTATCTGAACGAAGGCTATTCCGGGACTAAGCTGGACTGCCTCCCTCCCGAGCACTTCGACAGCATGTTCCAGAATATTTCCAACTGGGCGCGGGAAAACGGGTACCAGCTTTTTCTGGGAGAGTTCGGCTCACCCCGCCGGCAGGAGTGTCTCGCATCTCTGGACCGTATTCTGCAGCTGACCAGTGACCCGGACATCTGGCGAGGCTGGGCATACTGGGCGGCGGGCGCCTGGTGGGGGGACTACTTCCTGACCATACACCCGATCCATGGGAAGGACCGTCCACAAATGGAAGTGCTGGAACCTTTTCTTGCATCCTCCAAGTGCCCCAACGGCCTTTGTCCGGAACCGCCGGAAGACCTGACGGTTGAACAGGGAAGGAACTGACCAGATGGAATCTACAGCAAGACCGCCGCGGCAGGATACCAGTGGCGAATTTCAGTCACCGGAACTGACTGTGCCGCCCGTGAGTAAGACGGGAATAAAGCAGCGTTACCTGGTACTTTCGGCCCATGATTACCGCTCGCCCCGTAAAGCCAATATCCATTTCATCGCCCGTGAGCTGGCCCTGCGGGGACCGACCCGGTTTTTCTCCCTGCGTTACAGCCTGCTTTCCCGTCAGACGGGCGATCCCCGGCTGTCTCTGGACCGCCATGCAAACCGTGTTGAAACCCGGGATGGGGTAGAGTGTTTTTTGTGGAAAACCCCCATTCATCCATTCAATACCCGTCGTCCGGCTCTGAAAAGGGTCGAGGACCTGATGTACCGTGCCTATGTGGCGATGGCCAGTCCCGTACTCAAGAAGTGGCTGGCCGAGTCGGATGTGATTGTCTTCGAGAGCGGGGTGGCACCGGTTTTCTTTGATCTGGCCAGAACTCTGAACCCCAAGGCGAAGCTGATCTACATCGCGTCCGATGATCTGGACACCATTGAAGTGGCGGACTATGTCAAAGAGGCGTTCAACCGCGCTGCTCCTGAAATGACCACGATACGCGTGCCCTCCAAAGCCCTGGTGTCAGGCATTCCGTCCCGGCACAACGTGGTGGTTGTGCCCCATGGCATCGACCCGGAGCTGGGCGCTGATGCTGGAGGGAGTCCCTACCGGGACGCGCTGAACGCGGTTTCGGTAGGTTCCATGTTGTTTGATCCAGGCTTTTTCGCGGAAGCATCCCACCGTTTTCCCA
>JAJUHY010000164.1 GCA_029265735.1 Marinobacter segnicrescens
ATTTTTCACTCCCACCCGGAGCGCCACCTATGGCGTGATCAGCGATATTGACGATACCGTCGTGTACACCGGCGTTGCGAATACTCTGAAGATGATGTGGCGGCTATTTGCGCAGGGCGCGGATGCCCGGGTCATTTTTCCTGGCGTACCGGCCCTCTATCAGGGCTTCCACAATGGGCCATCCGGGAACCAGGGCAATCCACTGATTTATGTCTCCCGGGGACCCTGGAGCATCTATCAGGTACTGGTAGAAATGTTCCGTATGCACCGGATTCCCAACGGTCCGATCCTGATATTACGGGAGTGGGGGATGAAGCGGGGCAGTATTCTTCCCCGGCGGGCGCGGGATCACAAACTGGACGCCATCCGCCATGTCATGTCCCTGTATAACGAACTGGAATTTGTACTGGTCGGCGACTCCGGACAGCACGACCCGGAAACCTACACCCGGATTCTGAAAGAACACCCGAACCGGGTGCTGTGCATTTATATCCGCGATGTCAGCGCCAACCCGGAGCGTTCCGATGCCATCGCGAAGCTGGCGGAAGAAGCGCGCTCGGCGGGGTGCGAGCTGGTACTGAGCGATGATAATCAGGTTCTGGCAGAACATGCAGCGGGCCGCGGCCTGGTCGCACCTGACGTTGTCGAAGCTGTGCGCCGGACAGCCGCCGAGAGCGAGTCCTGATTACCAGCCGTCTCTTTCCCGCTCCCGTTTTTCCTCTGCTTCTACCTCAGCCTTACGCTGTTTTATGCGGGCCATTTTCTCTTTCGAGATCGGCATGTTAGCCGAGTCTCTCAGTAACAGCAGACTGCCCGCTACCAGAGCAATGGCAGCAAGTATGAAAATCCAGCCGATGGTTGGCATTGTTCAGATACCCTGATTCCCTGACATGCTTCCTATAGTGAACCAGGAAAGCCCCCGCTGCCAGTGTGGTGGCTTATCAGCACTGGTAGCGGGGGCTCGCGCTCTTCAACAAGTAGCCTGTTGCAGAGCTGTCAGATTGCAGCCGCCGGTATCAGCTGCCGCAGCCTTCAGTATTCACGAACATCAGTGGCAGTGTCTGATGGAGGTGGCGGCGGAAGCTGTCCATATTGTGCTCGCCTTCGTGTTCCTGATGCAGGTTGACGATGCCGTAGTTATTCAGGATGTCGATGGTCGCCAGGGTGTTGCTGTAGGCGATGTCATCGAACCCGGCTCCCATGTACAGCGGGGTGTTCAGCAGGCTGTTGGTTTCCGGATCTTCCAGAATCTCCGCAAACTCCCGCTCGAAGGTACGGCGATTGGTGGAGAACCAGCCAGAGCCAAACGAGAACACGTGGCTGAACAGATCCAGGTTGCCGAAGCCAACGTTGAAAGCCACGATGCCACCCTGCGACAGGCCGGCCAGCGCACGGTTGTTACGATCAGCGCGAACGTTGTAGTTGGCTTCTACATAAGGAATAAGGACGTCCCGGAAAAGCTGCTGGCATCCGTCATTACCACCCGGGGTTACCGGGCTTAGGCCGGCACAGGAGCTGGTGTCTGGCATGACCACCACCATGGGTTCAATGCGGCCTTCTGCCAGTGCGTTGTCAAGAATCAGGTCGGCGCTGCCGCCCCAGCTTTCGTCCCGGCTGACCCAGTTGGAATCGTCCTGACCGCCGCCATGAGCCAGATAGAGCACCGGGTAGGCATCGGCCTGGGCTTCGCTATAGCCCGGTGGGGTATAGATATGGACCCGGTGGCTGCTGGTACCGCGGCGAATGGTAACAACCTCAACCTCGCCGTCCGGAACGCCCGGGCGGTCAGCATAGTACTCTCGTGCACCCTGCGGCAGAATCTCCGGCAGCTCTGTCGGGCAGGAAGCGGGCGGATCCGTCGGCGTCGGGCCGCCGCCACCTCCACCACCACCGCCGGGTGGGCGGAGCGCCATTGCTGAGCCAGCCATGGTCAGGCCACAGGCCAGGACCAGAGTTTTTACGGTTAAATCCTTCATGGGGGTTACCCTCCGCTGGTTTCCGATCATCATGCCGAAGGACAAGACTCCCCGGCCACCGGACCGTTATAGGGCAGGCACAGGCGGACGTCAAAATAACAGGAAGTTCATAAGGTTAGGGGCTTTTGGCTACCCAAGCCCAGGCTTTGTCGACGGCATAACATCAGATGCCACACGAATTCATGGTTATCGTCTCAAGCATCGGCTTAACTCGATGCATCAAGTCTTTCCCGCTCAAGCGAAATTGTTTGAGGGTGTTCTGACTAGGCACGGACAGGCTTATAAATGCTTGGATTCTCCTGTTCGCCATGAGTTTAAATTTCCGGCAATGAACGCTCTGCAGATTTGTAGTGGATGATAAGCCGCGAACCGGAATAGATTGTTCAATTTGTGATCTGCTGCACGCTGGTTGTTCCGGCAAGGACACTCGCTGGCCCGTGACCGATAAATCTTCGACTGGCCAAAACAGGCGAATACCGGCAACTGCTGTGATACATTTTTCCCGACTGGTCGTGAGGAACCTATGAAACAAGACGCGAGTGAGGTCGGAAAGGGAGTCGCCTATGGACTCTCTGCTTATCTATTGTGGGGCAGTTTTCCATTGTATTTTGCCCTGTTCGACGGTATTCCGGCGTTTGAGGTGCTGGTCCACCGGGTGATCTGGTCTTGCGGGTTTCTGGTGATACTGATTTCCCTGCTCGGGCGGTGGTCGCCGGTGAAGGTGGCGTTGCAGCATCCCAAAGAGCTGGGCTACGTGTTCGGGTGCGCAGTGTGCATCGGCATCAACTGGGGCGTTTACATTTACGCTGTTGAAATCCGGCAGGTACTGCAGGCCAGTCTGGGCTACTTTCTGACGCCGCTGGTGAGTGTTGCCCTGGGTTTGGTGGTGCTGCGGGAGCGCATATCCCGGCTGCAGGTGGTGGCCGTTGTGATTGCGCTGTCGGCCATTCTGCTCCAGCTGTTTTTGCTGGGCTTCGTGCCCTGGATTACCCTGGTGCTGGCGTTCAGTTTCGGGATCTATTCACTGTTTCGTAAAAAGGTAGTGCTGGACGGGCTGTCCGGGCTGTTTGTAGAAACTCTGCTGTTACTTCCGGCGGGTTTACTCGCGCTGGCCTGGCTTGGCCAGACGGGCGATTTTCACTTTACTGGCGGGGTGGGGACGGCCCTGCTTCTGGTTTCGAGCGGGGCGGTTACGACTATCCCTCTGCTGCTGTTTGCCGGTTCGGCGCGACGGCTGAAACTGGCGACCATCGGCCTGCTCATGTACATCACACCTTCCATCCAGTTCATGGTGGCGGTATTTGTGTTCAACGAACCACTCACTGCCGGCAAGCTGTTCAGTTTTATGCTGATCTGGGTCGCGCTTGCGATTTACTCCAGCTCGACCTGGCTAGAGCGGGCCAGAACCGCCGTCACCTGACGGCAGTCCTGGCCGGATCATAACCTCAGGACCAGGTGACGGTCTGCGGCCGGGTTTCGCTGCCGCGAAACAGGTGGCCGATCTCCGGTGATACAAAGCAGCGGTCACCGCGCTCTGGTTGCCAGCGGCTGAACTCACCGTGGGAAATGCCCACTTCCCAGATATCGTCACATTCCCAGCCATCGGGCTTCAGTTCCACCCGGACCTCGGCACCGATCAGGTTGATGGCGTCGATGATGAATGGCAGGCTAGCCTGTTCACCCGGTTCTACCTGAAGCCTTACTTCATGGGGACGCAGATAAAGCTGGGCATCCGGCGCTTCCTCGACGCCCGGAACCCGAACCCTGGCGTCTCCCTGTTGCAGCCATCCCCCCGACACCGCGCCGGAGATAATGTTGACGTGCCCCAGGAAGTCGAACACAAAGCGACTGGCCGGATTGGCGTAGAGTCGGGTAGGTGAGTCCACCTGTTCAATCTGCCCCTGGCTCATCACCACCACCTGGTCGGATAACTCAAGCGCCTCTTCCTGATCGTGGGTAACAAAGACACTGGTGAAATGAAACTCGTCATGCAGGCTGCGCAGCCATCGACGCAGGTCTTTACGTACGCGGGCATCCAACGCCCCGAATGGCTCATCCAGCAACAGAATGTCCGGACGGGTTGCCAGGGCCCGGGCCAGCGCCACCCGCTGCTTCTGCCCCCCGGATAACTGGGCGGGATAACGCCTCGCGAGCTCCGGTAGCTGGATCATCTCCAGCAGGCGGGTGACCGTTTTACGGATCTCTGCCTTGTCCGGTCGCCGGGCTCGGGGCAGCGACTCCAGGCCAAAGGCAATGTTCTGGGCCACGGTCATATGCCGGAACAGGGCGTAATGCTGGAACACGAAGCCAACGTTGCGTTCTTTCACGGGCAGGCGGCTGACGTCCCGGTCGCCGAACAGCACGCGGCCATCAGTTGCGGTTTCGAGGCCGGCAATGATACGCAGCAACGTCGTCTTCCCTGAACCGGACGGGCCCAGGAGGGCGGTCAGCTTGCCGTCCGGAATTTCCAGTGAAACATCCCGTAGCGCACGGAAACTGCCGAAGGATTTGTTCAGGCGATCGATCTTGATGTTCATTGGGGGTTCCTGTCTGCAGGATCACGGGCCAGCAGGCGGGCCTGGCGCCACTCAGTTATGCCCTTGATGATCAGGGTGAGTATGGCAATGCCGGCAAGCAGAGACGCCGCAGCAAAGGCGCCCGCGATATTATAATCCTGATAAAGCAGTTCAACATGCAGCGATAAGGTATTGGTTTGTCCGCGAATATTTCCGCTGACGACAGACACCGCGCCGAACTCGCCCACGGCCCGGGCGTTGGTCAGGACCACGCCGTAAATCAGCGCCCATTTGATATTGGGCAGCGTTACCCGACGGAACAGGCGCCAGCCGGAGGCGCCCAGGGTAACGGCGGCTTCTTCTTCCTCGCTACCTTGCTGCTGCATCAGCGGGATCAGTTCACGGGCGACAAATGGCGATGTGACGAACACCGTGACCATGACGATTCCCGGCCAGGAGAACATCAACTGGACATCGTGGGTTGCCAGCCAGCTTCCCAGCCAGCCATTGCGCCCGTACAGCAGCAGGTAAAGCAGGCCCGCAACCACCGGTGACACGGCGAAGGGCACATCAATCAGCGTGATAAGCAGCTTCCGGC
>JAJUHY010000148.1 GCA_029265735.1 Marinobacter segnicrescens
AGGCTACTTGCTGCCAATTCCGGTGGTAAATGGCGCTGTAGGGGTTATTGCTATCAGGAGGATGTTGCGGATGAGTTACCGCCAGGCACACCCCGGGGCATGGGTACGGTGCGGATGCGGATGTCCTGCTGGGGGTAGGGGATTTCAATATCCGCCTCCCGCAGGGCTTTCGCAATGGCGGCATGGAGTTCATGGGAAAGCGGCATGAAGTCCATCAGGTCGCGGACGAAGGCCCGTACCTCGAAGTTGACGCTGCTCTCCGCCAGGCCGACGCAGAAGACCGCCGGTGCCGGGTCGTCCACCACACGCTCGTTGTTTTCCGCGACTTCCTGCAGCAGATCACGGACCTTATCCACATCGGCGCCGTAGGCGGTCCGTACCCGGATAATGACGCGGGTGATGGGATCGGTAAGGGTCCAGTTGGTGAGGTCTTCGGTGACAAAGGTTTTGTTGGGGATGATCTGTTCTTTCCGGTCCCAGTCCACCAGGGTGGTTGCGCGGATGCGGATGCGGGCAACGGTGCCGGTAATGCCGTTGATGGTCACGGTATCACCGACGCGAATGGGGCGCTCGAACAGCAGAATAATGCCCGAGACAAAGTTGGCGACGATCTCCTGCAACCCAAAGCCCAGCCCGACACCGAGGGCCGCCAGCAACCATTGCATCCGCACCCACTGCACACCGAGAACCGCTAGCGCTGCCAGTATGCCGATAAGGACAATGGTGTAGGACACCAGCGTGGTAATGGCATAGCCAGAGCCCGGCTCCAGATCCATGCGGCTGAGCACCATCACTTCCAGAGTGCCGGGCAGGTTACGGGCCGCCAGGATGGTGCCGAGGGCGAACAATAGCGCAAGCATCATGTCGCCCATGGTGATAGGCACGGCTTCTTCGCCTTCGCCACCGCCGATGGTCCAGAGCGTGATGTTATCGAACACCCGCAGGGCCGGGATGATATCCGCCCAGAAAATCCACAACACCGAAACGGCCAATACGCAGGCCACGATACGCACCAGTGAACGGCTTTGCTGGCTGATATCCTGCAGATCCATCTCCGGCATATCCAGACTGATGGGCATGCCTTCACCGGAGTTTTCGGCGTTCTCCCGGGATTCCGCCAGCTTCCGTTCCGCCGCCCGCTGTTCCCGCAGGCGCTTGAGGGTCATGCGCCGTTCCCGCACCGCCAGCGCCCGCAGTGCCAGGTAGTAGAACAGCATCACGGTGGCCAGCCAGCAGCCGCTGATGAACATCAGCCCTTCAAGCTGAACGGCGGTGTAGTGATAACCCCATAAGGACGCAACCGCCAACAGCAGGGGAAGAACCACCGTGGCCACCCGGGCGGCCTGGAGAAAGCGGTGGGTCGGCGCCGACGCCAGCATGGCGGTCATAACCCGGTACGCAAACCAGGCCAGGGCAACCGAGGCTATCAGGAATAACAGGCGCCCGAGGCTGTTGCTGTAGGGGTCTCCTGCCGGCGTTTCCATGGTGGGCAGGATGATCACAATCGGAATAAGGATCATCAGCAGCAGGGGCATCTGGTGGCGGATGGCTGTCAGGGTCTGGCTATTCCAGTGAAAGTGGCGCTCCGCGAGCCCGCCCGGTCGGGCGACAGAGCTCAGGGTGCGTAGCAACAGGGTGACCAGTGCGGCGCCGTTGAAGCCGGTGGATAGTGCGGAATAGAACGCATCGCCTTCTTTCAGCAACAGGGCACAGGCTGAGAGCGCAAGTACCCAGGGCAGCGATAGCAGGAAACTCAATCCCATGGCGTTCAGGGTCAGTGAGATCCGGTCTTTGCCCACATTCCCGACGTCTTCTCCCGCCGCCAGGATACCCTGGCGTATGGATTTGCGCTGGGCCACGAGCACGGCCAGTACCAGCAGAATCACAATGATCCGACCGCGCCGTTCGTCGAAGGAGTCCTCGACCGTGGCGGTCAGCTCCGCCCACTGGAACCCGGAGACCAGCCAGCGAAGGCCGTCGTAGACTTCGCCAATTGTGCTTAAGGAGACTCTCTCGGCACTGGGCAGCCAGAACAATCGCTGCAGCAATAGTGCCTGATAGGCGGAGAAGCGCTCCCGTAGCTCAACCACGGCGCTGAAATACTCGTTGAGCACGTCGATATGGTCGGTGACCGCGCTGTGCAGTTGCACAATCAGCTCGCTGCGCAGCTGCTGCAGGCGGCCCCGGTCGGTGTCCTCCGGCGCGCTGAGCGCTTCGAACTCTTCCAGGCGGAGTTGTTCTTCCCGGGCGGCGGCCAGTTGGACGCTGATGCCATCAGTGAGTCCGTCAGCGATGGTCTGGGCTTCCAGCCGTTCCAGTCGCTGTCGCAGCAGGCTGGCGTATTCATTGGTCAGGTTGAGGCCGGCGGTTTCCAGCCGGAGTTCGAAGCTGCGGTATTCGTTATCGACCTGCTCCAGCAGTAATCGCGCCTGATCCAGGCGGCGCTGACTGGCTGTAAGGGCAGATTGGCGCTCCCTGAGGGAGTTTCGCAGGGTCTCGATCTGCTGACGGATATCGGCGTGTTCAGCAGTTGGCAGTTCACTTTCGAGGGGCGGTTCCGGCTCCTCTTCCAGCCGGGGCTGAACCGGCTGGGCGGATGGCCTGGGGGGCGGCTCTTCTTCTGTGTCGTTCTCTGGCTCGTCTGCTGTTCCCTGTTCCGTTGCCTGCTCACCTTCGCTGGTGGTGCTGGCCTTATCTTCCTGCTGCTGGCTGTTGCCCGGCAACAGGTTGGTGATAGAGGACGAAGCCGGCACCGTCCACAGG
Organism: Marinobacter segnicrescens; assembly: GCA_029265735.1. GTDB lineage: Bacteria > Pseudomonadota > Gammaproteobacteria > Pseudomonadales > Oleiphilaceae > Marinobacter > Marinobacter segnicrescens_A. The sequence goes on from JAJUHY010000148.1 coordinate 2,764, forward strand.
CAGGCCAGGATGAGGGCCATGATCGTCCGGAGTGTCGCGCTAATGTGCTGGCTCATGGGTCGTCCGTCTGTTCATCCCTGTTTGCGGGCGCGGCCTGGTTTACAGGTCCGCCAGCGGATGTTCTGCCTCGGACCAGTGTGCCATAAAGTGGCTCTCCACAAACTCTTCCGTGACATCGGCCAGGCTGTTATGGCTCCAGCGTGGCTGGTTATCCCGGTCGATGATGCGGGCGCGGATACCTTCCCGAAGGTCAGGATGCCGTGCGCAGTTCGACGCCATGGTCAGTTCCATGCGCAGGATATCCTGAAGGGACATCTGCAGGCCATTGGCCAGCTGGTGTTCCAGAAGGAGCAAAGAGACCGGGCAGGCACGCGCAAGCCGGCTCAGACAGTCCTGCCACCAGTCATCCGCGATGGTGCTGTTCAGGAGCCGTTGCACCACGCGAGGCAATTCATCACGGCGACAACAGCGGGCGATGTTCTGTTCGTGGACGGCCAGGTTGCTGTCAGGCAGGGCGTCGGCCGGTGCTTCGGGCAACTGGTTGAGTAACCGGAACAGGCGGTTGTCATCCGCTGCGACCTCGCCGGTCCAGTGCTGGTCGGTAATGCGCTGGATAAGCTCGTCCTGCTGGCCGTGCTCAATGGCCAGATCCGCCATACCGATGCGCATGGCGTCCTGGGCATTCAGGCGGGCTCCTGTCAGGCCCATGAACATGCCGATACTGCCGGGCAGCCGGTTCAGGAACCAGCTCGCACCGGCACCGGGAAACAGCCCGATATCGACCTCCGGCATGGCCAGGGTGGTTGTGGGGGTGACCAGCCGGTAACGGCTGGCCTGCAGAAGCCCGACACCGCCGCCGACGGCAATCCCCTGGGCCACGGTGACAACGGGCCTGGGAAAGGTCTGAATGGTGTAGTTGGTGCGGTAGCCCCGGGCAATAATATCGGCTACGGCGTCGGCCGCGTCCGGGCGGTCGAGGGCATGGTAGATTTCCCGTATATCGGCGCCGGTGGAGAAGCCACGATCGCCACTGGCATTGATCAGCACCAGACTGAGGCTGTCATCAGCCGCCCATGCATCCAGCTGCCTCTGGATCTGGCCAAACATTTCGGAGGTCAGTGCATTAAGCGTGGCCGGCGAGTCCAGGGTGAGCACACCAAGTTTGCCGCTACGGCAGGGAAATTCGCAGGTTTGAATGCTCATATGGCCGGATGCTTCTCCCGATGTTGACCGGATTGGGTACAAGTGCCTACAGTGGAGTTAACTGTATCAGAATTAAAGTCTACAAAGGTCACAGGGGCCCGGCTCCGAACCTCTTGATCTAACTCATGTGCTGTATGACAGAGGCTATGCTATAAATCGGGCAGAGACGAGCTGAAATGCCGAAGCGACTTACCTGAAGCTGATGGAGAGACTGATGAATGTGAAGAAACTGATAATGACTGGAGCCGTACTGGCAGCTTTTGCTGCGCCGGGTCTGGCAAGCGCCGCTGGTGACGCAGAGGCCGGCAAGGCCAAGGCGGCAGTATGTGCTGCATGCCATGGTCAGAACGGTATGGCGCAGATTCCGGGCTATCCCCATCTGGCGGGTCAGAATGAGGCTTACCTGATCTCGTCTCTCAAGGCTTACAAGGCCAACCAGCGTTCCGGCGGTCAGGCAGCCGTGATGCAGGGTCAGGCCGCTGCTCTGAGTGATGAAGACATCGCCAACCTGGCGGCTTACTACGCCAGTCTTCCGGCTGGCGGTGAGTAACGCCTGCCCTGGCCGGTGGTTGCAGTCAGTGTTGAAAATGGCCGGCCCTGCGCCGGCCATTTTTTGTTCCGGGCTGTTAGATTACCCCGGTCCACGACGGGCTTAGCCACTAACGATGCGATAACTGGGCACGTAGGCTGAGCCGCCGGGCAGCTTCATGCGACTCTGGGCCACGAACGTAGCCAGCATTTCTTCCAACGGATCCAGTAATACCGGATCGCCGGCTATTTCAAATGGCCCCTTGGCCTCCACCTGACGGATGCCTTCCTCTTTCACGTTGCCAGCCACGATGCCACTGAAAGCCTTGCGCAAGTTGGCGGCGATAAGGTGAACCGGCTGGTCGCGGTGCAGTTCCAGTGCGCGCATACTGTCGTGGGTCGGGTGGAACGGGAACTGGAACACCGGATCTATTTTTAGCATCCAGTTGAAGTGATAGGCATCCTGCATGGCGCGACGGAAGGTCTCCACGTCGGCAATGCCTTTTTTCATGGTCTGGGCAACCCGGACCGGGTCGTCAATGATGATTTCGTACTTCTCCGCTGCCTTGTCACCAAGGGCGTTGCGGATAAACCGGTCGATCATCTCGAAGTAACCGGCGTTTTCCTTGAGTCCGGTAAAGACTACGGGGAAGGGGATGTCGGCGTTGTCCGGGTGCAGCAACAGCCCCAGCAGATACAGGATTTCTTCCGCCGTACCGACCCCGCCGGGGAACACGATAATGCCATGGCCGGCGCGCACGAAGGCTTCCAGGCGTTTTTCGATATCCGGCATGATGATCAGTTCGTTAACAATGGGGTTCGGTGCCTCCGCGCCGATAATGCCGGGCTCGGTGATGCCGATGTAACGGCCGTTCTTGATCCGCTGTTTGGCGTGGCC
>JAJUHY010000217.1 GCA_029265735.1 Marinobacter segnicrescens
CCCGGAGGTATCGGCACCCAGAATCTGCTTGATAAAGTGCACCAGCATCTGATTGATTCCCACCAGCAGGAATACCAGGATACTTTGCTGAAGGATGGGAAACATGCGCAACCGTTGATGAACGGTCAGCACCAGGAAGGCCACCGCTGCCATGCCGAGGGCGTTTACGCCAAGGGGCGTGGCCTCAAGCACATCCAGCAGCAGTCCCAGCACCCATGCGGTAATGATGCCGAACTGGGCAGGGGCCCGGTAGGTCCAGTAGAACACCATCAGCGCCAGCCACTCCGGCCGGAATTCGAACCAGCCCTGGGGCATGAGCGAGATGCTCAGTACCAGCGAGACAAGAATGCTGCTAACCATGACCGGATAACTGATGATCGACAGCATCAGCTGGACTCCCCTTCCGTTTCCGCCCCGGCCTCTGACTCGCTGGCGTCGGGTTCCTGCTGGTCATACAACTGCTCAGGACCAACGGCACCCGCCTCCGAGAACACCACCAGCACCAGCTTGCTACGGCTCAGATGGGCCATGGGGGTGGCCGAGATGGTCACAAACGGTGCGCCAGGCTCCTTGGTAATGTCGGATACCTCCGCAACGGGGTAGCCCTTGGGGAAGCGTCCACCCAGACCGGAACTCACCAGTACGTCCCCTTCCCGGATATCCGCTGTATCGGGCACGTGAACCAGCTCAAGCTGAGCGATATCGCCATTGCCCAGCAGGATGGCTCTCAGCCCGTTACGCAACACCTCCACCGGCACAGCATGGCTACTGTCGGAGACCAGCAACACCCGGGAGGTGAAGGTCGCCGCGTACAGGACCTGCCCCATAAGCCCGTTGGCATCAAGAATGGCCTGGCCGGCTTCAACGCCGTCGCGGGTGCCCTTGTTGATGATAATTTCATGGGAAAAGGGGTCTGGCGACACGCCCACGACCTCTGCCACCACAACCCGGTCATCCAGGGTGCCAGAGGCGTTCATCAGTTCCCGCAGGCGGTTATTCTCGGCGGCGAGGGCGCCGTACTTGAGTGCGCGGCGCTCGAGGATCATCAACCTGGCTTTAAGCGCCTCATTTTCGTTCAGCAGGTCTTCACGGGGCGTGATAACGCCAGAAAACCAGTTACCAAACCGCTCTGGAGCATTACCGAGCCAGAACACCGGGGCAAGCACACTGGCAAGACCGCTGCGTGCCTGTTCCAGCCGCTCAAACCGCGCATCAGCAACGATCAGCACCACCGACAGCACGAACACAAACAACAGGCGAAATCCGGGAACCGACCCCTGCACGAAAATGGTTTTAATAACACCGCCCCCCTGCCCTGATAACGCAACCGCCGCTGGAGCAGAACCCCAGCGGCGGTATCGGGCATATGTCGGTCAGGCCGGAACCCGGTCTCACGATCACCACTCCTGGGAGAACATGCCAATTCCGCTACGGTCGATCAGTTCCAGCGCCTTGCCACCACCCCGGGCAACGCAGGTCAGCGGGTCTTCCGCAATAATCACCGGCAGGCCGGTTTCCTCGGCGATCAGCTTGTCCAGCCCCCGCAACAGGGCGCCACCACCGGTCAGTACAATGCCGCGCTCGGCAATGTCAGAAGCCAGTTCCGGCGGTGACTGCTCCAGGGCGCTCTTAACGGTCTGAACGATCTGGGCCAGGGACTCCTGCAACGCTTCGAGGATTTCCTCACTGTTGAGGGTGAACAGCCGGGGCACACCTTCCGCCAGGTTGCGGCCGCGCACATCGATTTCCTTCACCTCAACGCCTTCGTAAGCGCAGCCCACTTCGTGCTTGATACGCTCAGCTGTGGTGTCACCGATCAGACTGCCGTAATTGCGACGCACGTAGGTGACAATGGCTTCATCAAACTTGTCGCCCCCGACCCGGACCGACTCCGCATAGACGATGCCGTTCAGGGAAATAATGGCAATCTCGGTGGTACCACCGCCGATATCGACAATCATGGAGCCACTGGCTTCCTCAACCGGCAGGCCGGCGCCGATGGCAGCGGCCATGGGCTCCTCAATGAGCAGTACTTCCCGGGCACCTGCCCCCAGTGCCGACTCACGGATGGCTTTTTTCTCCACCTGGGTGGATTTGCTGGGTACGCAGACGAGCACTCTCGGGCTGGGGGTGATAAAGCTGTTTTCGTGAACTTTATGGATGAAGTGCTGCAGCATTTTCTCGGTGACCACGAAGTCCGCAATAACACCATCCTTCATCGGACGGATTGCGGTAATGTTACCCGGCGTCCGGCCAAGCATGCGCTTGGCTTCCGAGCCGACTGCAGCAACCGATTTCTGGGAGTTATTGGTACGGATCGCCACAACCGAAGGCTCATTCAAAACGATCCCCCGCTCACGGACATATATAAGGGTGTTCGCGGTACCTAAATCGATGGAGAGATCGCTTGAGAACAAGCCTCGGATACGTTTCAACATTCGCGTTATTTCAACCTGAGAAATGCAGTCTGGAAATGATGCGGCAACTTTAGCAGTGAGCACCCCGGCAGGCAAGGCGTGATCCGCGTCGTTACAAGCCGTTACGGCGCCATCAGATTACTGCGGCCGACGCCGAATCTGTTACCATAGTGATTTTCCAAAACTCCGGAGGCCATGCGTGACCATCACCCGCAAGGACATTGAAAAAGTCGCGGTACTTGCCCGCATCCAACTGGATGATACGCAGGTATCGGCGCTCGAAAAGGACCTGGGTAACATCCTGGACCTGGTAAACCAGCTCGGGGCTGCAGATACCGATAACGGTGAGCCCCTGGCCCACCCTCTGGACGCAGTCCAGCGCCTGCGCCCGGACGAAGTGACCGAGCCGGATCAGCGCGACGCCTTTCAGGCTATCGCTCCGGCCACAGAAGACGGCCTGTATCTCGTCCCCCGCGTTATCGAGTGACCGACCCGCGACCCAGGAACCATCATGCACAACAAATCTGTAGCTGAACTTTCCAAGGCGCTGGAACAGGGTACTGTGTCCAGCGTTGAACTGACCCGTCAGTTCCTTGACCGTATTCGTGACGAAGACGGCAAGTACAACAGTTTTATTACCGTAACTGAGGAACAGGCCCTGGCCGATGCGAAGGCCGCTGACGAGCAGCGCGCAGCCGGCAAGGCCACGCCCTGGACCGGCATTCCGTTTGCCCACAAGGATCTCTTCTGTACCGCGGGCGTTCGCACCACTTGCGGCTCGAAGATGCTGGAAAACTTTGTTCCTCCCTACGACGCAACGGTAACCGCCAACTTCCGCAAGGCGGGCGCGGTGTGTCTGGGCAAGACCAACATGGACGAGTTCGCCATGGGGTCCTCCAACGAAACCAGCTTTTTCGGCCCCGTGACCAACCCCTGGGGTGAGAACCGGGTACCCGGCGGCTCCTCCGGCGGCTCTGCGGCTGCCGTTGCCGCTCGCCTGGTGCCCGCCGCGACCGGCACCGATACCGGCGGCTCCATCCGCCAGCCGTCCTCACTGTGTGGCATTACCGGCCTCAAGCCCACCTATGGCCGGGTTTCCCGCTGGGGCGTGGTGGCGTTTGCCTCCAGCCTGGACCAGGCCGGCACCATGGCCCGCACGGCGGAAGACAATGCCATGATGCTCAACGTGATGGCCGGCTTCGACCCGAAGGATTCCACCAGCGTCGACCGGGAGGTGCCTGACTACACGGCAACCCTGAACGACTCCCTGCAGGGGCTGACCATCGGCCTGCCGAAAGAATACTTCTCGGACCAGCTCAGCCCGGCCATGGAACAGCAGATTCGCGACGCCATCAGGGAGATTGAAAAGCTGGGCGCAACCGTGAAAGAGATTTCCCTGCCCAACGCCAGACTGGCCATTCCCGCCTACTATGTGATCGCATCTGCCGAGGCTTCTGCCAATCTGTCCCGTTATGACGGGGTGCGGTACGGTTACCGCTGCGAGGATCCCAAAGACCTGATGGATCTCTACACCCGGACCCGCGCCGAAGGCTTTGGCGACGAGGTCAAGCGTCGGGTGCTGGTAGGCACCTACGCACTGTCAGCGGGCTATTTCGACGCCTACTACCTGAAGGCCCAGAAGGTGCGGCGACTGATCCAGCAGGACTTTATCAATGCCTTCAAGGATGTGGATATCCTGATGAGCCCGGTCTCGCCGGCGCCCGCCTTCATCAAGGGCGAAAAAATTTCCGATCCGGTCGCCATGTATCTGCAGGATGCGTTTACCATCGCGGTCAACCTGGCGGGCGTTCCTGCCATGTCGGTACCGGCCGGTTTTGTCGACGGCATGCCCGTGGGGCTGCAGGTTATCGGCAATTACTTTGCCGAGGCCCGGCTGCTGAACATTGCCCATCAATATCAGCAGGTGACCGACTGGCACCAGCGTGAACCCC
>JAJUHY010000059.1 GCA_029265735.1 Marinobacter segnicrescens
ACCCCGACAATGCAGCTCAGGGCGGTCAGAATCAGACCAAAGAGGACTGAAATGCGAAAGCCATAGATCACCCGGGCCGCGACGTCCCGGGCCTGGTCATCGGTGCCCAGCCAGTTTTCCATAGAGGGCGGAGCGGGGGATGGCTGATCCAGCCCGTAATGGACAGTGTCATAACTGAAGCGGATCGGCGGCCAGATCATCCACCCCTGGCTATCAATCTCTTCCCGGATGAACGGCTCCCGGTAGTTAGCCTCCGATGGCAGAAATCCTCCGAAGGTTTCCTCTGGAATGGTCTGGAAGACAGGGAAGTAGAGGTCGCCCTTGTAGGAAACGATCAGCGGTCGGTCGTTGGCAATCAGTTCCGCGCAGAGAGACAGTCCAAACAGGACCAGAAAGATCCACAGGGACCAGTAGCCACGTCGGTTCCGTCGAAAGTTGGCCAGACGGCGCTGTTGAATCGGCGACAACGTCAGCCCTCCCTGCTTTCGAAATCGATGCGCGGGTCGACCGCCACATAGGTGAGGTCGCTCACCAGTTTCAGTAACAGCCCCATCAGGGTGAAAATGTAGAGCGTGCCAAAGATAACCGGATAGTCCCGGTTAAGGGCGGCTTCAAAACCAAGCAGCCCCAGGCCATCCAGGGAGAAAATCACTTCGATCAGCAGGGAGCCGGTGAAGAAAAGGCTGACCAGCACCCCGGGCATACTGGCGATGACGATGAGCATGGCGTTACGGAAAACATGGCCATAAAGCACCCGGCGCTCACTCAGACCCTTGGCCCTGGCGGTCACGACATAGTGTTTGCCGATCTCATCCAGAAATGAGTTCTTGGTCAGCAAGGTCAGGGTTGCGAATCCGCCAATAACGTTGGCCGTGACCGGCAGCACCAGGTGCATGAAGTAGTCCTTGATCTTGCCCGCCCAGGACAACTGGTCAAAATTGCTGGATGTCAGGCCGCTATTGGGAAAGATATCGAAATAGCTTCCGCCGGCGAACAGCACGATGAGGAGAATGGCGAACAGAAAACCGGGAATGGCATAGCCAACCACGATCAGGGAACTGCTCCAGACATCAAACCGGGAGCCGTCCCGGACCGCCTTGCGGATACCCAGCGGGATGGAGACCAGATAGATCACCAGAGTGGACCAGAGGCCCAGCGAAACGGACACCGGCAGCTTGTCGATGATCAGTTCGACAACGGTACGGTCCCGGTAGAACGAATCACCGAAGTCGAAACGGGCGTAGTCGGACACCATCTGGAAAAAGCGCTCGTGGGCCGGCTTGTCAAAGCCGTACATGGCCTCGATCTCGGCCAGTAATTCCGGATGAATGCCCTGGGACGCACGGGAGTCACGGCTTGAAGAAACCTCGGCGCCGCTACCGCCGCCGGCCCGCGTCAGCGCACTGCCGCCGTGACCCTGCATTTCAGCAATCAGCTGCTCCACCGGGCCCCCGGGGGCAGCCTGGATAATCACAAAGTTCAGCAGCATGATCCCGAACAGGGTCGGGACGATCAACGCCAGTCGCCGGAGGATATAGCTGCCCATGATAACTAGTGACTCCGGAGACAGGGGTTAGACAGACAGCTCACCATGGGGTCAGTTGCCATACCACCAGTTATCAATATCAACCCCGTTTTTCGGGGTCTCCTGCGGGCGTTCCAGAAACGACCAGTAGGCAATCCGGTCCGTGGACAGGTGCCACTGGGGCACAACGTAGTGGCTGTGCAGCAGTACGCGATCCAGGGCACGGGTGCGGTACACCAGCTCTTCCCGGTCGGGTGCCTGAATTACCAGGTCAATCAGCGCATCCACCACCGGATCCTTGATACCGGCGTAGTTACGCGAGCCTTTGATATCGGCAACGGAGGAGTGCCAGAAGTCCCGCTGTTCATTGCCTGGGGAGTCAGACTGGGCAATAACGTGGGTAATGATATCGAAGTCGAAGCTTTGTACCCGCTCCACATACTGGTTGGTATCTACCAGTCTCACCGAGACTTTCATGCCAAGGCGTTCAAGATTATTTTTAAAGGGCAGGACGATCCGTTCGAAGTTCTTCTGATGGAGCAGGAATTCAAACGCCAGCGGCTGACCGGTCTCGCCATGAACCATGGTGCCGTCCTGGATGCGGTAGCCCGCTTCCTGTAACAGCGTCAGTGCCTTGCGCAAGTTATCCCGGAGTGTCTGATCTCCTCCTGTTGATGGTGGCGCATAAGCCTCTGTAAAGACCGATTCAGGAAGCTGGTCCTGAAACTGTTTCAGGATCTCAAGCTCGCGCCCTTCCGGCAGTCCGGACGACGCCAGTTCGCTGTTTTCAAAATAGCTTCCGGTGCGGGTGTACTGGTCATAGAAGAGGTTGCGGTTGGCCCAGTCAAAATCAAAGGCGTAGGCGATGGCCTGACGCACCCGGGGATCGGAAAACTGTCCGCGACGGGTATTGAAAACAAACGCCTGCATGCCCGCCGGCCGCTCGTGCTCTATGGTTTCGGTAATGATCTGGCCGGTAGTGAAACGGTCGCCGGTATAGGCAGTGGCCCAGTTCTTGGCCGAGGTTTCGATGCGGAAATCGTAATCGCCGGCCTTGAAGGCTTCCAGCGCCACGGTTTCGTCGGAAAAATAATCGTACCGCAAGCGGTCAAAGTTAAAGCGACCCTTGCGCACCGGCAGGTCCCGGGCCCAGTAGTCTTCGACCCGATCAAAGGTAATGTACCGACCGCCTTCGAAATCACCGATACGATAAGGCCCACTGCCCAGCGGCGGGGTCAGTCCGGTGCCGCCAAACTCCCGGTCTTTCCAGTAATGGGCCGGCAGAATGGGTAACTGTCCCAGGATCAGCGGAAGCTCGCGGTTATCGGCCTCACCGAAGTCGAAGCGAATCCGGTGCTCGGATTCGATGGTTACATTGCTGACGCCACCATAGTAGCTTCGGTAGAAGGGGTGGCCGTCCTCCATCAGGGTATTAAACGAGAAGGCTACATCTTCCGCGGTGATTGGATGACCATCGTGACAGCGGGCCTCCGGGCGCAGATTGAAAATGACATACCGACGATCTTCCGGGGTCTCAATGGTTTCTGCGATTAACCCGTACGCACTGAAGGGTTCATCATCGGATGTTACCAGCAAGGTATCGTAGAGATAGCTACTGATACCGGCGGCTGCGACGCCACGGATCACGAAGGGGTTAAAGTTGTCGTAGCCATTGGCCCGGACAGCGAGCCGCAGACGGCCACCTTTTGGCGCTTCCGGGTTAACGTAACTGAAGTGCTCAAAGTCAGCGGCGTAAGCGGGTTCTCCGTGCATGGCCAGGCCATGCACCGGTTCTACAGTGTCAGCATTGGTATCGGCAAACGCGGTGCCGAGGCCCAGGCTGAGGGTGCCCAGAAGCAGAACGCACGAGGAAACACGAAAAATCCTTGGGCTTGCCATATGTTTCTGTACCCGTTGTCAGTGATAAAGGCTGCCGTTCAGGCAGCCTTGAACTTGCAGAATCCGTCTCGGACCTGTTCCGACACCTTTCGACCGGAAAAGTCAGGGACTGTTCCGTACATCTACGTAAAGTACCAGACTCTGGCCGGGATGGAGATAACGGGATGTGTTCAGGTCGTTCCAGGCCGCGATATCACGGACATTGACCGCGAACCGGTTGGCAATCGCCGCCAGTGAATCGCCCTGGCGAACCCGGTAACCCACTTTACGGACCATCCCGGAACGGTTATTGGACGCCACTGCGGTCGCTGGGGCTGAGCTGGCATTGTTCGACCAGATCACCAGCTTGCGACCCGGGACCAGCGGGTCTCCTGGTGCCATGCCATTCCAGGCGGCGACCTGACGGACGCTGACACCGTGCTCCCGTGCGATACCCCAGAAAGTGTCGCCCCGTGCAACAACGTGCTCAACCCGTGCGCCGCCACTTTTCTTGCCGGCACTTTCCTGTTTGCGGCTGATGCGCTGACTCTGGCTCAGGCTGTAACTGTTCTGATCCGCCCGGGCGGAAGGAATCAGCAGTTGCTGGCCCACACGGATAAGGTCGCTGTTGAGCTTGTTCACTTCCTTCAGTACCGATGGCGTAGTGCCATGCTGGCGTGCAATAAGGCCAAGGTTGTCGCCGGAGCGGACCTGATAGTTGGTCCAGGAAACCCGGCTGGCGGGGTCCATGGCCGCAATACCCTGGCGGAACTGATCGGCGCTCGCTACTGGCACCAGCAGACGGTGAGGGCCGTCAGGCCGGGTAGCCCAGCGGTTGTAGGACGGGTTCAGCAGATAGATCTCATCCACATCCACGCCGGCCAGCTCAGCCGCATGGGCCAGGTCGATCTGACCGCCGGTTTCTACCACTTCAAAGTAGGGCTCATCTTCCAGCGGAGGCAGGGTGATGCCGTAGGCCTCAGGGTCATCAAAGATGCGGGCGAGAGCGATCAGTTTGGGGACGTAGTGGCGGGTTTCCTGAGGAAGCTGCAGTGACCAGTAGTCAGCGGGCTTGCCGCTCTGAGTGTTGCGCCGGATGGCCCGGTTAACGGTACCGCCGCCACTGTTGTAGGCCGCAAGCGCCAGGGTCGGGTCATCGTTAAAGCGTTTGGCCAGCTGATCCAGGTAGGTCAGGGCGGCGTTGGTGGAGGCTATAACGTCCCGGCGGTCGTCATGCCACCAGCTCTGGTCAAGACCAAAGTGGCGCCCTGTACCCGGAATGAACTGCCAGAGTCCGGACGCGCGACCGTGGGAATAGGCAAACGGGTCAAAGGCGCTTTCGACGATGGGAAGCAGAGCATACTCCATGGGCAGGCCGCGACGCTCGGTCTCTTCAATAATGTAATGCAGATACCGGCGGCCCCGGTCGACCACCCGTTCGATGTACGCGGGGTGCCGGGTAAACCATTCCAGCTGTTGCTGTACGCGCTCGTCGCCCTGGTCATGATCCATGGCAAACCCGTTACGCAGCCGCGACCACAGGTCCCGGGTCTCGTCCATGGGTTCGCCTTCGGCCAGCTGGCCTGAGTCCAGACGGGATCTTGCCCGCTCGGCGGCTTTTTTCAGGGACGGCTCGATGGAGTCATCCAGAACGGTGGTGCCATCACCGCGACGACCTTCTATGGACTCTTTGAGTGCTTCGTCGCCGGCGGCAACCGTTTGCTGGTGGGTATCAAGTACGGCTTCGTCCTGCTGGCCAAACCATGCCGGTGTTGATGAGCAGCCGGTGAGTAACAGGGTGAGGAGGGTAAGGGTGGTGGTACGTCTTGCCATCATAATCGACTATCCAGGGCTCGGAAGGGGCCTGGAAGTCTGCGTGGCGGGACAATCGTAGCAGACTCCCGCCGTAGTCCCTGGCTTCCGAGCGGGCTTATCGGGTTCTTGGAAACGTTGGCGATTCTATGTGTGCCGGTTGCCCGGGTCAACGTGACCCGTGTTACAGGAGCGCAACGGCTGGTCCCTGCCGGGCATCAGGCCCAGGCTGGGACTGCCAGTCTACCGGATCAGAAGTGGTCCTTGCCGTGACGTACTGCCGCAAATACACCGCTGTCACTGTCGGTAATCATTTCATGCTTTTCACCATAGCTGCGGGCTGCGCGGATCAGTGCCGGATCGTCCCACCGCAGGAAGGGATTGCGTTGTTTCTCATCACCAAGGAGGACCGGTACGGTGGGCTTGTCCTGATCCCGGAGGTCCTGGCAATGAGCCTCGAAGGAGGCGAGGGCAGGGTCATCCGGTAGCCAGTCGCGGGCAAAGCGAAGATTGGCCAGGGTATATTCATGGGCACAATACACCAGGGTGTCGTCCGGCAGGCTCCGCAGGCCGGCCAGGGACTCAACCATCTGGCCAGCGGTGCCTTCAAACAGGCGCCCGCAGCCACAGGCAAAAAGAGTATCGCCACAGAAGAGTACCGGATGGCCCTCCACCTTGTCGGCTGAGAAATATGTGACGTGGTCCAGGGTATGGCCCGGGGTTGCAAGAACTTCAAAGGTCAGGCTCTGCCAGACGACCTCGTCGCCGGCATGGACGGTGCTGGTGCCACCGGTGTAGGGTGAATCCGCCGGCGCGATGATCCGTTCAGGCTGAAAGTGCTGTTGAAGTTCGCTGATGCCGCCGGTGTGGTCCGGATGGTGGTGGGTGACCAGAATAGTGTCCAGCGTCAGGCCCTGTTCCTCCAGGAATTCGGCCACAGGAGCTGCCTGCCCCGGATCAACGATCAGTGCTTTGCCAGACTCCTTATCCGCCAGGCACCAGATGTAGTTGTCGGAGAATGCCCGTATCGGCGTAATGCTCAGCATAAGGCCCTCAGTTCAGGTGTAGACATGACACCTGCTATCATAGAGCATCTGCGGAGCCATGCCCAACGGCGCCGGGAATGCGCAGGCTGATGGAGAATAAACATGCCAGAGCAAGGTCGCCAATCCTCGCGGGCGAAGTCGCAAAGCCGGCGGCGCTCACCGGATATCCGGGCTTCTCACCGGAATATGGATCGATGGTTTCGTTTGCCGTTGGGGCAGGCTTTGTTGAATGACCAGCGCGCCTGCATTAACACTCATGTGCAGGGACTCGGGGGAGCCCGGCAACTGCATATAGCGTTAAGCCACCGGCTTCTGATGGCCACGGATACGGACTACGCGCAGCACATCGTAGCGACGCCGTACTGGCATCCGGCTCTGCCGGAGGGAACGGTAGTCTGCGATCCGGATGAGTTGCCGTTACCTTCTGCCTCGATCGATCTTGTCATCCTTCACCACAGCGCCGACTTTTCGGCATGGCCCCATCAGGTCCTACGGGAAGCTACCCGGGTGTTACGGGGCGGCGGCAAACTTGTGGTGCTGGGCTTTAATCCGCTCAGCACCTGGGGTGTACGCAAACTCCTGAGTCGACGGCAACGGGGCCCCTGGGGTGGACGTTTCCTGCTGCGCTCCCGGATGGAAGACTGGCTGACCCTGCTTGACTGCTCGATTGAAAGCTCCGGCACCTACTTCTTCCGCCTTCCGGTCCAGAACCGTCGGCTGCTGGAGCGCGACAGCGTGCTCGAATATTTCGGCACCCGGGGAATGCTCCCGGTGGGTGCCTATTACTGCATCTGCGCCACCAAACGGGTCTGCGCACCACTGCCCCGGCGTCGTTCCTGGCGACCGGCCCAGGTGATTCCTCTGGCGTCAGCCGGTACACTCGGCGCCTCACGACAGCCCCGTGTTCGGGAAAAGTCGGGGAATAACGTCGAGGGGCGCTGACAGCGAAAAAACATGAGTAAACGAGTCATTCTGTATACTGACGGCGCCTGCAAGGGCAACCCGGGGCCAGGCGGCTGGGGCGTACTTCTGCGCTACGGGGAGCGATCGAAAGAACTGTGTGGCGGTGAACTGAACACAACCAATAACCGGATGGAGCTGATGGCGGCCATCGAAGGCCTGAGAGCGTTAACACGGCCCTGTGAGGTCGATCTGTATACCGACTCCCAGTATGTGCGCAAGGGTATTACTGAGTGGATGGCCGGATGGAAAAAGAACGGCTGGAAAACCTCTGCCCGCAAGCCGGTCAAGAACGAAGACCTGTGGCGCGCTCTGGACGAGCAGGCGGCCAGGCATAAGGTTACCTGGCACTGGGTCAAGGGCCATTCAGGCGTACCTGATAACGAGCGCGCTGATGAGCTGGCCAATCTGGGCATTGAGAAGGCCGCGAAAGACATGAGGAAGGCAGTAACCCGATGAGACAGATTGTTCTGGATACCGAAACCACCGGTATTGATCCCAACGAAGGGCACCGCATTATCGAAATCGGCTGCGTTGAGCTGATTGAGCGTCAACTCACCGGCCGCCATTACCACGTCTACATCAATCCCGATCGGGACGTAGAGGCAGAAGCCATTGCCGTCCACGGCATAACCAATGAGTATCTGGCCGACAAACCCCGGTTTCACGAAATTGCCCAGGAATTTCTCGAATTTATCGATGGCGCGGAACTGGTTATCCACAACGCGGCGTTTGACGTGGGCTTCATTGACGCCGAGTTCGCGCGTATCAAACCGCTGCGTAAGGTAGCTGATCACTGCACGGTGTTTGATACCCTTGCCTTCGCCCGACGCAAACATCCCGGGCAGAAGAACAGTCTGGACGCACTCTGTAAACGCTATGGCGTCGACAACCGCAACCGGGAGCTGCATGGAGCATTGCTGGACGCCGAAATCCTGGCAGATGTCTTTCTGCTGCTTACCGGCGGGCAGACCGCGCTGTCCCTGGACGCAAGCGGTGAAGAAGAGGGCGGTCAGGCTACCCGTCGTCTGCCCTCGAACCGCCCGCCTCTGGCGGTGGTCCGGGCGTCTTCGGAGGAGGTTGAGGCCCACGAAGCGTTTCTTGACCTGGTGGAGAAAGCTGCTGGCTCATCGGTCTGGCGAACCGCTGAAATCCAGCCATAAAAGCGGAAGGCAACGGTTTGTATACAGAACTGAGAACTGCTTAGGATAA
>JAJUHY010000208.1 GCA_029265735.1 Marinobacter segnicrescens
GACGGGTTTCGGTCAGATCCGTCAGCAGAATAAGCTGACCGGGCTCGTTCTCCATGGCGCGGATCTCAATACTGACCCGACGGCCATCTTTCAGAGATACTTCGTGTCCATCGTCGCTGCGGGGTGCAAAACAACGCTGGATGACACTGATCCAGCGCTCACCTTCAAGGGGCTCGCCGAGCAACGCCACAGCGGCGGGATTGCACTGGGTAACTTTACCCTGGCTGTCCAGCACGACAACCCCGGCTGGCAGCGCAGAAAGCAATGTGGTGAGACGATCCGCGAGCCGTTCCTTTTCTTCCAGCTCACGCTGGCGCTGGCGGGTTTCGGCGGTCAGTTCGCCGGAAAGCTGGTTAACCCGGGACTCAAGAGTACGATAGGAGTCGGTGATCTGGCGGGACATCTGATTAAACAGATCCAGCGCGGTATCCACCGCTGCGTCCTGCTGGACCGGGAACAGGGCTGTCACCTTGTCATTGGCATCGGCGGCCGCGTCTGTTTTAACCGGCGCAGTAAAATTCCCGGCACGGGAGGCAGGTACTGCCGTCTGGATATGTCTCATGCTTCCCCCTGACCACAAAATTAGGTTTCCGATCAGGGTAAAGCAGAACTTGTGCCATCAGGGTTTAATTCAAACAATTCAACATGTTACAATGGAAGCACGCGGAATCGAAACAAGCTTATTAACAAAACGTCAGAAAACCGTCAGGCTTCGTTATCGTCCCGCAGACCGTATTTTCGCACCTTCTCAACCAGGGTGGTCCGCCGGATCTGAAGCTTTTCAGCAGCTCTTGCGACCACACCGCTGGCCTCATTCAGGGCCTGTTGAATCAGCTGCTTTTCAAGATTCGCCAGGTACTCCCGCAGGTCGATACCCTCGACAGGTAACAGTGCCGGCGAGTCCAGGCCTACAAGGCCAGGCATAGTGCTGGTCGCTTCCTGCTCATCATTTTCAGGGAAATCCTCTTCGTGATCTTCCACGTAACGGAACTTCTTGGGCAGCTCTCGCACACCAATGACCCCATAGGGGTTCATTATCGCCAGCCGTTCCACCAGGTTGGCCAGCTCGCGAACGTTACCAGGCCAGTCGTGGCGACACAGATTTAGAATCGCTGCCGAGTTCAGGCGCAGTGACCCCCGCTTCTCTTTCTCCATGCGGGCAATCAGTTCGTTAATCAGCAGGGGGATGTCCTCCGCTCGCTCCCGCAGGGGCGGCATTTCGATGGGGAAAACATTCAGCCGGTAATAAAGGTCTTCCCGGAACTCCCCGTTCTCGATCATTTCTTCAAGATTCTTGTGGGTTGCCGCGACAATGCGCACGTTGGCGCTCTGAGTCTTGTTACTCCCCACCCGTTCGAACGTGCGCTCCTGGAGAACCCGTAGAATTTTCACCTGCATGTTAAGGGGCATGTCGCCGATTTCATCAAGAAACAGCGTGCCCCCTTCTGCTAGCTCAAACCGGCCGACCCGGGACGTAATGGCCCCCGTGAAGGCGCCTTTTTCATGACCAAACAGCTCGCTTTCAAGCAACTCCGCCGGGATTGCACCGCAGTTAACCGGTACAAACGGCTTCTCCCGCCGGGGCGAATGGTAATGCAGGTTTCGGGCAACCACTTCCTTGCCCGTACCGGATTCACCGGTGATCAGCACGCTCACGTCCTTGTCGGCCACCTGACTCATCAGTTCCCGCACATGGCGGATACCACGGGAGGTGCCCACCAGACTGCGAAACAGCATGATGTCCCGCTGCTGTCCCCGACTCCGGGCCTGGGTATGCTGGTCACGGTAAACCTGAGCCCGGTAGAGGGAATCGATCATCTTGGTGTAGTTGGGAGGCCATTCCAGCCTGGCGATGACTCTCGCCTGGAGTTCCGGGTTTAACTCGTCCAGGGAAGGCCCATCCAGCAACAGGATAGGCACACCCTCCGCCACCTTGCATACCAAGGCGATCTCGTCCTGCAGGTCCGCATTGTCCGCACCATCGATAACCGCGACCCCCACTTCAGCGAGAACGGATGGGTCCTTGCCGGCGAGACATTCCCGGGATGCTCCGTCGTCCAGAACGGTCTCTCCACCAACGAACTCCAATATGGTTTTCAGATCCCTGGCCCGTGAGTTATCCCTGCTCAGCACCAGCACAGTATCGATCATGGACATGCAGATTGAATCTCTTGGTCAGCAAGCGAGAAATGGCGGACGTGGGGCGCAGGCAGCCCGGCTCGGTCCGATGGTTATTGTCCGGGCTATTTAAGACGTTTCATTAAAGGGAGTCAATTTTATGACGCAGGGCACGCCGACAAAGATAACGACGGCCTCAGTGACGAATCACCGGCCACCGCCGGGACAGCGCCCTGAAACTTTTGCGTAGGCGTTGGCCGCTTTACGGTTCTGCCCTACCTGATCCAGTGCTTCCTTTGCCTCGGCCCGGGCCTGGCGGGCTTCGAAATCGGCCTGCTGCACGAACTGGTCCAGGGTCTGCAGGCGTTTCTGAACCTCAGCAGGCGACAGCTCCCGCTTCTCCATGGCCACCATCACCGGCTCGATCAGCGCACGGACACTGCCGTTCAGATCCCCAAGACGGACCCAGTCCTTTTCCTCAAGCGCCTGATTTAACTGGACAATATGCTCATCGAGTCTGGCGAGTGCTTGCTGGGCTTGAGTGCTCATGACTGATCTCCATTGCAATGGCATGGCGGCAAATGCCAGTGGCCGAAACCTCCGGCGTTCTCCAGCGAGTATACAGGCCCGGAGTGGAGGATAAAGCAGGAGAAAATCGGCATCAGATCTGTTAGAATACGCGATTATTCAGGATTCACCGACGGGGCTATGCCCGCCATGTCAGCGCAATGGCAGACTCTGGTATCACAGAAGCTTTATCTGGCCACGCAGCTGGCGAGGTTTGCGCAGGACGCCGGTGATCCGGACAGGCCTCAGGGGCAGTTTTCAGTAACGGACCGGGAAGCGCTGTTGCAGGGCGCCATAGAGCTGGCGCTCAGAGCCCGCAGGCTGTTGTTCAGGCTGGTCGCGCAGTATCACCAGCAGGTCCGAACGGTGCCCACCTCGGTAGAGGCCCTGGTGGAGCTTATCGCGGATACGCCCGACGCGGAGCAGTTGGTGGCACTTGTCCATACGCCAGGCAGTTGGCTGGATCACCTGGAGCAGTTGGAAACATCCCAGAGTGAGCCTCCCAGGCCCCGAAAGACCGTATCGGAAGAGAACATTATTGCGGTATCGCCGGCTGCCGGACCGGACCGTTCAGCAGAAAGCCTGCTGAAGTCACTGGCAGCCATGAAATCGTTTATGACAGACCTGAGCGAGCGCCATGGAGAATGGTAAACGCACGCTCAGTGCTTATTAAGGATTCTATGTCTCCTTCATTCTTCGAAATTGTACAGCTCAGTAATGGCGACTATGCGCTCAAGCGTGTAGACGATGAATCTGCGCCACTGGTAAAAATTTCCTTCTCCCGGGAAGCCCGTGAAATGATGGACAATCAGGATATGTCCGTCGCCCGCGCCATGATTGACGCCGGCATTCAGGCGGTCAGCCACATCAATGATGCCGTCGACTGGGAAGAAGCCGACCTGGAAGATTTCGAGCTACACGCTCACCACACCATTCACTGAAGCCTTCTGTCCATACCGGCAGCGCCAGCTTTACCGGCAGCGCAAAATCACCCCGTGGCTCCGGCCACGGGCCGATGCCTGCTCCAGCGCCTCCGAGTCCCGGCCTGATAACCGGCTTGTCCAGGTCACTACCGCGTGACAGGTTCCCGCCCCGAGGGCACGTCTGGCCAGTTCAAAGGCCGAATAATCCCGGCTCGATCTCAGCACCAGCAGCTCATTGGCGACAATGCCATGCATGGTCTGCCACTTGCGGACCAGTTCCGGCGGCGGATCGACCCAGGCCAGCCAACGCCGCTCCTGATTAAGTTGGGTCAGCATGGGCAGCAGCAGCTGGAAATTCTCTACCTGCCCGGGTGGCAATATCACTTCCGTAACATTGCCGCAGAGTTCCGTTGCCATGCCCATCATTGGCATGGCTTCCACGTTGACGCTCAAGCCCAGCTGTTCCATGACTTCCTCCCGGAATACTGCAGACTGACGACGGTTGCTGCCCGCCAGAAGAATCAATGTATCTGATGCAGGTCAGACTGGCGGATAACCCCCACTCCGAGTCCTTCTATCACCAGCTCCTGCTCACGCAGATCCACCACGATAGGCTCAAACTCTTCGTTTTCAGCCAACAGAGAGACCTTCGAGCCATCCCGACGGTAGCGCTTGACCGTCACCTCATCACCAACCCTGGCCACCACAACCTGGCCGTTATGCACGTCCTGGGTGCGGTGAACCGCCAGCAGGTCACCATCAAGGATGCCGATATCCTTCATACTCATGCCCCGTACCCGCAGTAAATAATCCGCTGAGGGGCTGAAGAACTCCGGCTGCAGGGTGCAGTAATCCTCAATATGTTCCTGAGCCAGAATC
>JAJUHY010000050.1 GCA_029265735.1 Marinobacter segnicrescens
ATGGTGGTTGATGAGGTCGAACTGCCCGAGCGGGACCGGGTGGGAGCCGTAGTCAGCGCGTTGCGGGCCTCCGGATCAGTTGCGGCGCGTGCTTGTACCCGGGTTGATGTCCGCACCGCAGAGAACAGTCCGGACGCTGATCTGGGGCGTTTTGCCCGTAAATGGGTCGCGCCGCTGGCAAAGGCCCTGCGGGGTGCGGAGCTACTTGGCGCGGGGCAGGAAAGGCCGGCGGATGATCGACTTGAGGTTTTCCTGCCGGACTTTCATCGGGCAGTGATCGGAGTCAGCCCTGGCGGCAATCGCGCACGTTGGCCGATGGGTATACCTCGCCTCAAGCTGCCGGCTTCTTCCCCCAGCCGCTCAGCCCTAAAGCTGGAAGAAGCCTGGAAAGTTCTGCTGCCGCCAGAGCAGGTCCACGACTATCTCGGCGGCGGTAAAACGGCGGTCGATCTGGGTGCGGCCCCAGGAGGCTGGACCTGGAACCTGGTGCAGCAGGGAATGCGGGTCACCGCCGTGGATAACGGTCTGATGAACAGCGATCTGATGACAACCGGCATGGTCACCCATGTGCAGGCTGACGGCTATCTCTGGCGCCCTAAACGCGCAGTAGACTGGATGGTGTGCGATATCGTGGACAAACCCAGGCGAACGGCGGCCATGGTCGCCGACTGGTTCAACGATCAGCTATGTCGTTACAGCGTGTTCAACCTGAAGCTGCCCATGAAGAAACGCTATGACGAGTGGCTGATTTGCCGCGATTTGCTGCTGGCCAGGCTTGCGGATGCGCCGTTCAGTGTACGGTTGCAAGCCCGGCAGCTATACCACGACCGTGAAGAAATCACCTGCTTTCTGGAGCGGACCGACTGAGCGGTGCGCTAGCACTGGTGGAGAATGGTGATTTTTTCGTCCTGATCCATCATGGGTTTGACCTCATTAAGCAGTTCCTGGCGGGTTGGAGAGTGGTACCAACGGTCCCAGTGTGCCTCTGAGCGCCAGTTCGACAGAGTCATCCGATGGTTCGGATCATTGGCATTGACGAGTGTTTCACCGGAGATGAACCCCGGCGCACCAACCGCGGTCTGGAGAATCCGGCGGGAGCGCTGCTCGTAGGCTTCCTCCAGAGTTTCAGCAACGTGACGTTCGATCAGGACACGGATCATAAGCACCTCGCTTGGCCCGTTGCTATCGCGGGGCCGGTCATCTGGGTTAAAATTAGCCCTTATGACAGTACTTTAGCACTTGAATCGGGGTCAGCCATCCAGATAGGTAGTAAACCTGATCCATTGCTTCAATAGCTCCGGAAAACAGCGAATTACGGGAGGGAATAATGCCGGATTCTCCTGATCAGGACGCCGAGCTTGATGCCCGGGGTCTGATGTGCCCCGAGCCAGTGATGATGCTCCATAACCGGATTACCGACGTGCCGGTAGGCGGAGTGCTCAGGGTGCGGGCTACCGACCCATCAACAACGAGAGATATTCGCCGTTTCTGCCAGTTTCTGAATCATGAGCTGATTCAGCAGGCGGAAAACGGCGACGAATACTGTTTCTGGATACGCCGGGGGGCGTGAGTCTTTGCCGCCCCGGTGATGACAGATCTATAGCCAGTTGGCGGCTTTATCCAGATGGGCCCGGAATTCGGCATGGTCCATTTCGCCCAGCACCCGGAGAGATGGGATTTCAGAGCCGGAGGCGTCAAAGAACAGAATGGCGGGCGGGCCGAACAGGCCGAGCTCATCGAGCAGGGCCTGCTGATCCCGGGTGTTGTCCGTCATGTCAATCTGCAGCAGCGTATAGGGCTCCATGGCTGCCACCACATCGGCCTGGCTGAACACGTCCCGCTCCATGATTTTGCATGAGATGCACCAGTCTGCGTAGAAGTCCAGAATCACCGGGTTGCCGCGCTGGCCGGCCAGTGCGAGCTTCTCGCGAAGGCTGGCTGGTTCGTCTACCCGGTCAAAGGACGCCTGGGTCAGTGCTTGACTGGCGCCGACGTTGGGTCCGACTGTAAAGGGCGCAAGCGGACGCAAAGGGTCGGTGGCGCCGCCCAAAACGCCGGCCAGCAGCGCAAGTCCCCACGCAAACAGTACCAGCCCCGCCCCCTTCCAGGTGCGTTGCCAGCCGGCGCGGGCGCGGTCGAACGCACCGAGCTGCACGCCGGTAATCGCCGCAAGAACGCCCCACAGGGTCAGGGCCAGCCAGGCCGGAACCATGCGCTCGACCAGCCATATGGCAACGGCCAGCAGCATCACCCCGTAGAAGGCCTTGACCACGTTCATCCACGCGCCTGCTTTTGGCAGCAGCTTGCGCCCGCCTACCGCTACCAGAATCAGGGGGATACCCATACCCATACCCAAGGCAAACAGGGCAACACCACCGACCACCGCATCCTGAGTGGTACTGATATAAAGCAGGCTGCCCGCCAGAGGTGCTGAAACGCAGGGCGAAACCACCAGTGCGGAAAGGGCACCAATGCCGAAGACGCTGACCACCCGGCCGCCGCTCAGTTTCTGGCTGGCCTGATTGAGGCGGTTCTGAATGCCCTGGGGCAGCTGCAGGTCAAAAGCGTTGAACATGGCCAGCGCAAACAAGGTGAACAGCGCAGCAAAGATACCCAGCACCCAGGGCGATTGCAGATGAGCCTGAAGATTGAAGCTCGCACCCAGCAGCCCGGTAACTACACCGGCGGCGGCATAGGTCAGCGCCATGCCCAGCACATAGCTGAATGCCAGCACCAGAGCCTGCGCTGAGTTGCGGGTATTATGGGGAGACACAAGAGCCGAAATAATCGGCACCATCGGTAAAACGCAGGGGGTAAAGGTCAGCCCAAGTCCCAGCGCAAGAAACACCAGCGCGATAATGGCCAGGGGCTGCGCTGACAGAAAGCCGGCCAATCCTGCCGCTGATTTCAGGTCAGATTGTCGGGTATCTGCGCCGGGAGAGGGCTGAGACGGCATGCCGGAGTCCGCTGAACGCGCTGTCGTTGCGGTCTTTTTCGCACTCCCGTAATAAAGCACCTCCCGGGTCTGGGGCGGGTAACAGAGGCCTGCTTCTGCACAGCCCTGGTAGCTAACCTGCAAGGTGGCTTCGCGAATACCGTCGGGCAGTGAGACTGTCACTGAGGCCTCTACCGGCTCATAGAACACGTTGACCGTGCCAAAGTAGGGGTCCTCGGTTTCCACCCCGGCGGCTGAAAATCTGGGTGCAGAAAGGGTGACGCCATCGGTGACCGCGATGACTTCAATCCGCTCCTGATAAAGATAGTGTTCGGGAGCGGTATCCCAGCGCAGGAGTACGCCGTCATCGGTGATTGATGAGCTGAAGGGCAGTGCCTCGTCCACCGGAAGAAACTGCTGACCGCCGCCGGAGCTGTTACCAAAGAAGGCGAAGGCGGGCATAGTACCAAGCACAGACACAAAAAGCAGGGCGAATAGGCGCATTGCGCGCCGGCTGATGAGAAGTTCTGGCATGAATTGTCGCATCTGATTGTTGGGTTCGGGGTTAGGGCGTCGGGTCAAGGGACTATGTCTGTCGTCAAAAGTTCCCGGGGAGGGCGAACCTGCTGGAATTTCTGGCAGTAAAGCCGCACAATAACGAACCCATGAGAAACCGTCCAGAAGACCTTGTCACACTGTTTAATAAGCTTTTCAGGGAGACCCTGAAAACCGAGCTGGTGCGTGGCGGCGACGAGCCGGAGTATCTCCCAGTCGGCGTAGCCGGGCCATTTGCCCAGGTGATATTCGCTCACGGTTACTTCGCCAGTGCGCTCCATGAAGTCAGCCACTGGTGTATTGCCGGAGAGGAGCGCCGCAAGCTGCGGGATTATGGCTACTGGTACTGTCCTGATGGACGTACTCCTGAGCAACAGCGGGCGTTCGAGCAGGTTGAGGTAAAGCCCCAGGCTCTGGAATGGCTGTTTTCAGTAGCGTGTAACAGCCGCTTTCACATCAGTGTGGATAATCTGGAAGGTGGCGGTGCCATTGACGAGGAAGGGTTCCGCCAACGTGTGTACCTGCAGGCCTGCGACTATCTTGATCGCGGGTTGCCGCCGCGAGCAGAACAGTTCCTCGATGCGCTGATGGTTCATTATGGTACCACTGCGACAGATTTTGACCGTTGGCGCAGGCAGTATGCCCATCTGGATCCTGCACAGGCCAGAACGGTGCCCCCTATCACAAAAGTAAGCGAAGCCTATGACGCAATCTCCTGAATCCACGACGCCAGACAATGATGAAGCAGCACGTGCACCCGAGGTGATCAGGCAGAGCAGCGTTCGCTTTGCTGAGCTGGGTCTCGACAAGCGCTTGCTGGATGCGATTGCCGACATCGGATTCGAATACTGCACGCCGATTCAGGCAGAAACCTTGCCCTATACCCTGGCTTGCCATGACCTGATCGGACAGGCCCAGACCGGTACCGGTAAAACCGCTGCGTTTCTGGTTACCGCCATCCAGATGTTGCTTGAGACTCCAATTCCTGACCGCGAACGGTTCGCATCCGAGCCCCGGGTACTGGCACTGGCGCCGACCCGTGAGCTGGCCATGCAGATTGCGGAGGATGCAGAGCAGCTTTGCGCCCGCACCGGTCATCGGGTGGTATCCGTTGTCGGCGGCATGAACTACGACAAGCAGCGGGAAGTGCTGCAGAACGAAATTGTAGACATTCTGGTGGCAACGCCAGGTCGGCTGATCGATTTTCTCGGGTCGCAGGATGTGTTCCTGGACCAGCTGGATCTGCTGATTCTGGATGAAGCTGACCGCATGCTGGATATGGGGTTCATTCCGGACGTCAAACGTATCATTCGCCGTTGTCCGGCCAAGGACGACCGGCAGACCCTGCTGTTCAGTGCAACCTTCAACCAGGACGTACTGAACCTGGCATCCATGTGGACCCATGGCGCTGAGTTCATTGAGATCGAGCCCCAGCAGAAAACCGCTGAGCGAGTGAAGCAGACCGTTTATCTGGTGTCGGAAGAGCAGAAACTGCCTGTTCTGGTGAACTCCCTGCGACAGCCGGGGGTTGATAAGGCCATCGTCTTTGCCAACCGCCGGGACCAGTGCCGTGATCTTGAGGAAGATCTGAAAAACCAGGGCGTGGCAGCAGCGCTTATGTCCGGTGAAATTCCCCAGAACAAACGGCTGCGGACCCTGGACCAGTTCAAGAACGGAGAGATCCAGGTGCTGGTGGCCACCGACGTGGCGGGCCGGGGCATCCATGTTGACGGCGTGACCCACGTATTCAACTTCAACCTTCCGGAAAATGCTGAGGACTATGTCCACCGGATTGGCCGTACCGGCCGGGCCGGGGAGCACGGGATTTCCATCAGCTTTGCCAGCGAAGACGATGCCTTTGCGCTGCCCGGTATTGAAAGTTACATAAGCCAGAAGCTGACCACCGCAGTGCCGGAAGAAGAGCTGCTGCAGCCGCTGGAGAAACCCCTGATTCAACGCCGCCGTGGTGGCCGCCGGTCAGGTGGTGGTCGTGGTACGGGAGGTAGGGGGCGCTCCGGCCCGGGTTCCGGGCAGGGTGGTCGTGGTCGTCCCCGCAGTTCGGGAAACCGGTAAGTCCTGCGGCCATGGCGCCCCTGCGGATTGTCGCTGACGAAAATATTCCCCTGCTGGAAGCCTTCTGCGGTCATCTGGGGCCCATTACCCGGGTAAATGGCCGGGCGCTGGTCAAGGATGATCTGCAGGACGCCGATGTTTTGCTGGTGCGCTCAGTAACACGGGTCGATTCGAATTTGCTGGCGAGGACGCCGGTGAAATTCGTCGGCACTGCCACCATCGGCACTGACCATATCGACCTTGACTGGCTGCAGTCAGAAAAGATCGCCTTCTCTTCCGCACCGGGCTGCAACGCGGCCAGCGTGGTGCAGTATGTGCTATCCGTCCTCTCCCTTTACCTTCAACGTAATCAGCGTAATACGCTGGACGGGCTCTCCGTTGGCGTGATCGGTGCGGGTAATGTTGGCGGACGGCTGGTTCAGGTGCTGTCTGGCCTCGGCACTCTGGTTCGTGTCAGTGATCCGCCCCTGGAAATGTCCGGTGCCGAACTGCCCTTCGCATCCCTCGAAGAGGTCTTGGCGTGTGATGTGGTGAGCCTGCATACGCCTTTGATTGAAAGCGGCGCACATCCCACCCGCCACCTGCTTGGTCATCGTCAGTTGGAGCGCCTGGAAGGGCATCAGTTGCTGATCAACAGCGGCCGGGGCGCAGTGGTAGACAACCGCGCGCTGCTGAGCCGCCTGGAGCAGCCGAATGCCCCGCTGGTCGCGCTGGATGTCTGGGAGAATGAACCGTCCCCCATGCTTGAGCTGGTAGACCGGTGCTGGCTGGCGACGCCGCATATTGCGGGCTATAGCGTCGAAGGTAAAAGCCGGGGTACCGAAATGATTGCCCGGGCGCTTCACCAGTGGGCTGGAGTGCCGATGACTGCTGCTCTTGAGGCGCTTCTCCCACCGCCACCCGTTACTGGGCTGTCGGTGAGTTTGGAAGGCGACCCGTTGACCATTCTGCATCGGGCGCTGATGACCTGCTATGACCCCCGGGACGATGATGCCAGGTTGCGCAAGCTGGTAGCTGACGGTCGTGCAGACGATGCCGCTGACGCGCCATCCTTTGATGGCCTCAGAAAGCATTATCCCGTTCGCCGGGAGCCCGCCAGTCTGAAAGTGCGAATTGAGGAAGGTAACGAAGCGGCCCGGATTCTGGCCCGGGCCGGTTTTAACGTCGAGTTTGTCGGTCGCGATTCCGACTAGCTCAGGTTTGCCTTCTGCAGCGCTTCAATACGCTGTTCCAGCGGCGGGTGAGTCATAAACAATGCGCTCAGTCCACCCCTTGCACCCCGGTTGATACCGAAAGCCTGCAGGTTGTCCGGCATCTGGTCGGGCATTTCGCTTTCCTGCCTGAGCCTGGCCAGCGCACTGATCATGGCGCTGCGACCGGCCAGCTGAGCACCGGCGATGTCCGCCCGGAACTCACGCCGACGGGAGAACCAGAACACAATCATGCTCGCCAGAATGCCCAGCACGATCTCGGCCACAATACTGACGATCCAGAACCCTGGCCCATGGCCCTGCTCAGTGCGAAACACGGTACGGTCCACTACTGAGCCGATTACCCGGGCGGCAAAAATCACGAAGGTATTCACCACACCCTGAATCAGCGCAAGGGTGACCATATCGCCGTTAGCCACGTGGCCGATTTCATGGCCAAGAACTGCGCGGATTTCTTCTTTGTTAAAACGGTGCAGCAGGCCTTCGCTGACCGCTACCAGTGCATCATTCTTGTTCCAGCCGGTGGCAAAAGCGTTGGATTGACTGGCCCGAAAGATGGCTACCTCCGGGGTGCGGATGCCGGCCTTGGCGGACAGCTCTGCTACGGTGTCGACCAGCCAGCGTTCGGCGGGCGTGCGGGGCGACTCAATAACCCGCGCGCCGGTGGTTTTCTTGGCGATAAACTTTGACATCAGCAGCGAAATCAACGCGCCACTGAAGCCAAAGACGGCTGCAAAGGCCAGCAGAGAGCCGTAGTTGATCCCGTTCTGGGCCAGATAACTGTCGACGCCCAGCAGTCTGAGCGTAATGCTCGCAACCAGAATAACCGCCAGGTTTGTTGCAAGAAACAGCAGGATTCTCATTCAGTGTCCTCATCAGGAGCAGGTTATGCACATGCGTATATCGGTGCTTTATATATGGATTTCAATGATCCTGCACCGAAAATCGTCGCAACCGGAATGACCTGCAGCGGAGGGTTCAGTTCCCGGAAGGGCTGAAAAAAGCTGCCTGCATGGCGCGGCTGAGGGTAGGGGAATGGCCGCCACGAATGGATTGGCGAAGTACGTGAATCCAGGTGGATCGGTGCTGGATCACGGAGGGAGGCAGCTCTGCGTCCCGGGCCGGTACCCCGGGCTCGGCCAGGGACAGCTCCCGGGTCAGTTCACGGGGGGCGGGACTGGTCAGGCGGATAAGCGCCTCACGGGTGAGCACGGCCTGATCCAGGGCTTCCTGACGGATGGTGTCCACATAGCGGAGTAACCCTTCCTCAGCCAGCCACAAGAGGGCGCCCAGGCATGCCATGTGCCTGGGGCTGTGCAAGCCGAACTCGTCCGGCTGGTCGGGCCCGGCGATATCTTCCACGAACAGATCAATACGGCGAGGGAATACGCTGTAGAGCTGCACCAGCGCTACAGCGGAATCCCGATAGAACTCTTCAATGTGGATATCGGCCATCTTCAGTCCGTTACAGGTGCACAGTCTTTTCAGCGCATGTTCGAGAGGAACCGGGCCAGTCTGCCCATGGCGTCTTCCAGGGCATCCACGCGGGGCAGGAAGACCACCCGGAAGTGCTGCTGGTCATCGATATTAAATCCGGAACCCTGAACCAGCAGGATACGCTCCTGCAGCAGCAGATCCAGGATGAACTTCTCATCGTTCTCAATCGGATACATATTCGGATCCAGCTTCGGGAACAGATAGAGCGCACCCTGGGGTTTGACACAGCTGATGCCCGGGATGTCGTTCAGTAGGCGCCATGCGGTCTCCCGCTGTTCATACAGACGACCTCCGGGTGCGACCAGGTCGTTGATTGACTGGTAGCCCCCCAGTGAGGTCTGGATCGCCAGCTGGGCCGGTACGTTGGCGCACAGGCGCATGGATGCCAGCATATCAAGGCCTTCAATCAGATCCGCCGCCTTGTGTTTGGCTCCGCTGATGATCAGCCAGCCGGACCGGTAGCCGGCGGCCCGGTAGTTTTTCGACAGACCGTTGAAGGTGAAAAAGAGTACGTCGTCTGCAAGGGCCGCCGCAGAGACGTGCTCAACCCCGTCATACAGAATCTTGTCGTAAATCTCGTCAGAGAGAACGATAAGGTTGTGCTGTCGAGCCAGCTCGATCACTTCCTCAAGTAGCGACGGTGGGTACACCGCTCCCGTCGGGTTGTTCGGGTTGATCAGCACGATTGCCTTGGTGCGGTTGGTGATCTTGCGCCGCATATCGTCGATGTCGGGGAACCAGTCCTGCTGCTCGTCACAACGGTAGTGAACGGCCTTGCCACTGGACAGGGTCACGGCGGCGGTCCAGAGTGGGTAGTCGGGCGCGGGTATCAGCACTTCATCGCCGGTGTTGAGCAGCGCCTGCATGGACATTACGATCAGTTCGCTGACGCCGTTGCCCAGGTAAATATCGTCAATATCCACCTTGGCGATCCCGCGTTCCTGGCAGTAGTGCATGACTGCCTTGC
>JAJUHY010000201.1 GCA_029265735.1 Marinobacter segnicrescens
AAGGTTACGAATTGTGGGGTCAGTACACCTGGCTGCCGTCGGACCGGCTGGAAGTTGTTGCCGGTCTTCGCGGCCAGCGTGATTCGGATTTCGGAAATCATCTGGCCCCGAAAGTGAACGTTCGTTTTGACCTGGGGGACGGCGGCGGCTGGGACAGTTTCGTCCGCGCCGGTGTAGGTACCGGGTATCGCGTGCCCAACCTTAAAGAGCGCTTTTACCGGTTCGATCACAGCCAGCTCGGTTACGTCGTACTTGGCAATCCGGATCTGGAAGCAGAGGAGAGCATCAGCTACCAGCTCGGGGTCGGAACCCACCTCGACAAACGTCTCTGGGTAGAAGCCAACGCTTTCTACAACGATATCGATCACCTCATCGAAACCGGATATGAGGGCACCGACGGCAGCGTTACGGTCTATCGCTATGCCAACGTAAAC
This sequence comes from Marinobacter segnicrescens, assembly GCA_029265735.1. Classification (GTDB taxonomy): domain Bacteria; phylum Pseudomonadota; class Gammaproteobacteria; order Pseudomonadales; family Oleiphilaceae; genus Marinobacter; species Marinobacter segnicrescens_A. The sequence continues at coordinate 435 of JAJUHY010000201.1, forward strand.
GAGGCCCGTACCTGGGGGCTGGAGACCTCTGCCGGCTGGGAGATCGCCGAAGGCTGGAGCCTGCGGGCCGGCTATACCTGGATGCAGACTGAAGACCGGTCAACGGGCCTTGACCTCAACGGCAGACCGGAACACCAGGCGAGTCTGGCCCTGGACGGTCAGACCGGAATTCCCAATCTCTCCTGGCTGGTGCGGGTGCGCGGGCAGAGTTCTGAATACATCGACGCCAGTTCGGACCTCAAATCCCCGGATTACACAACTACCGACCTGAAACTCAATTACCGCCCGGCGGACTGGCTGAATCTGTACGGCGGGGTCGACAACCTCACGGACGTTCAGCGGGATTTTGATAACGCCAGTGAAGACTTCCGCCCCGTCGGCGGACGCTACATCTACCTGGGTCTTTCCATGATGTTTGACGGGCGTTAATTGCCCGGCATCTCACTCACTACCTGAAAAAGGAAGCTTTCATGAGTCTGTACAAACATAACCTCTGGGCCATGCCACTGAGCCTTGCTCTCGTCGCCTGTGGTGGTGGCGGAGGCGGAAGTGACAACTCCATTGACGACAAGCCCGACGGTGGGTCTGGTGGCGGGTCTGGTGCGGTGGAGTACCAGCAACAGGTCGTCGACGCCCGCAATGGCTATACCTACCTTAACCTGACCACCGGGGAAACCGTTGCTGCGGACGCCGAGTGGCACATGGCGTTCAGCCGCAGCAATATCCAGCTGAACGGCGGTGCATCCGGTAACGGCAAGGTGGCCGGAGCACTGGCCGTGGCACAGGACGACTTCTACACCGGTGCGGGCGTGGCAGACCCCAATGTTTTCATGAACGCAACGGCGGATGCTGAGCTGGAGCACCTCGCCGACAGTTTCCCGGCACCTGCCAACTGGCAGACGGATACGCTGACAACGGCATTTGGCAGCGACTGGTACAACTACGATTTTACCACCCACACCATCACCCCGAATCCGGACCTGGGCTGGCTGGTGCGCTCGGGGGAGGGAGACAGTTACGCCAGAGTTCGTGTAACCGGACTGGACTACGGGGCTGATCCCATCACCTACCAGATTGACCTGACGGTACAGGCCGCCGATACCTCCCAGCTTACGACGTCCCGCTCTTTTACCGGCAGCGTTCCGAAGGAGGGCGGTGAAGCCTGTTATGACTTTGATGCTGGCCAGACTGTCGCCTGCACTGGCACCGCCTGGGATATCAAACTGAACCTGAAACCCCGGGCCCTGTCCCTGGTCAGCAACAGTGGCCCCAACGGTGATGGTAACGGAGCGGTGCTGGGGCCCATCCCCTGGACGGAAGTGTCCACATACGCCAGCGCGACCATCGATTCCAACGGAACTTCGATGACACGGGCATACGCCCCTGATCAGGCCGCCGGTGTGTTCTCGGAGCACAGCTGGTACGCCTATAACCTGGGTGGCGCCCACAAGCTGTGGCCCAACTATCGGGTCTACCTGGTCGACACGAATATCGATGATGACGCGTCCCCGGTCTACGCCGTACAGATCATCAACTATTACGGAGAGGATGGGGCCAGTGGCCAACCTGTGGTCCGCTGGAAGCAGGTCAGTCTGACAGGAGGAGCAAACTGATGGTGGCTGTTACAACCAGACCAAAAAACGAGGAACTTCGAGAGCGCTGGCAGGCGCTGATGGCCGGCAACCCCGGCCTTCGAATCCGGCAGGCGGCGGATCAGCTGGGGGTCAGCGAAATGGAGCTGGTGCAGCTGCGCCCGACCGACAGTCAGGTGGCGCTGAAGAACGATTTTCCCGGCCTGATGCAGGACATGAAAACCGTTGGCCCGGTGATGATCCTGGCCCGCAACGACCAGGTGGTCCACGAGGTTACCGCTGCGTTCGGCGACTTCACCGTAGGCAGCACTCGCACCATGGGACTGGCCGTGGGCGATGTGGACGTGCGGGTCTTTTTCAGCCAGTGGGCCTACGGCTTCCACGTCCGCGAGGAGGTGAGGTCGGGCCAGCGGGAAAGCCTGCAGTTTTTCGACCGGTACGGCAGGGCGATACAGAAGGTTTACCGAGTTGATGAGACCGATGGCGATGCCTGGGCCGCACTGCTGGAAAAATACCGGGCTCCGGTGACCGAGCCCGTGGCAATTACCGGCAAACGCCCGCCCTTGCAACGTACCCGGCCGGAAGACGTGGACGTACCGGCATTGCAGAAAGACTGGGCGGCCCTCAAGGACGTCCATCACTTCAACGCCATGCTTAAACGCCATGGGGTGGACCGGCTGACGGCGCTGGAACTGGTTGGACCGGACTGGGTTGACCGCTTGTCCTCAGGAGATGGCCGTGATACTTCACCCCTGGATCTGCTGCTGGAAAATGCCCGTAAAAGCCAGTGCCCGTTGATGTTCTTCGTAGGCAACCCGGGCATCGTGCAGATCTACACCGGTATCGCCAATAACCTCTGTCGTACCGGGCCGTGGATGAATGTGCTGGATGAAAACTTCAGCCTGCATGCGGACACATCCGGTATTACCGACTGGTTTATCGTTCGGAAGCCGACGGTTGATGGCACGGTAACCGCGGTAGAGGCCTTTAACAGCGCCGGTGAGATTGTGCTGACCGTATTTGGTGAGCGCAAACCCGGCAAGCCGGAACTGGCTCAGTGGCGCGCTGAAGTAGAAGCCCTGCGGGAGGCCCTATGCGACGGATAGTACTGGTCGCGCTGCTGGGGCTGATCGGACTGCCCCTGCAAGCGGCGGAGCACCGGCTGATCAGCGCCGACGGCGCCATCACCGAGATTATTTATGCCCTCGGAGCAGAAGATCAGCTGATTGCCGTGGATTCAACCAGCCGTTACCCGGAGGCGGTGCGTGCACTGCCCCAGGTAGGCTATCTGCGGGCGCTGCCTTTTGAAGGTGTGCTGGCGATGGACCCGGATGTCCTTATTACGACCGAAGAAGCCGCGCCGGAAGAAACTCTGGAGCGACTGATCCGGGCCGGCGTGGAGGTTCACCAGCTGCCTGTAGTGCGGACACCGGAAGAAACGTTTGAGCGTATCCGGGCCGTTGGCCGGCTGGTGGCTCAGGCCGAAAAAGCCGAGCAGCTGGCGACGGAGCTGGCCCAGCAGGTGGCTGCGGTCAAAGAACGCCACCAGGGCAACGGTAAGCCAAGGGTCCTGTTTCTGCTGTCCGCCGGTAACCACGGCGTCATGGTGGCTGGAACAGACACGGCTGCTGACGCCATGCTCAATGCGCTGGGAGCGGAGAACGCCGTTGCAGGGATGGCCGGCTACAAGCCGGCGGGGCGCGAGGCTCTGCTGGCGTCCCGGCCTGATGCCATTGTGATTGCGGAGACCATCCCCGGCGGGTTCCGCATTAATGACTGGCCTGAGCTGAAAGCCCTGTCAGCATGGCAGAAGGGCAACCATGTCACGGCGGACAGCATGTTGCTGCTGGGCTTTGGACCCCGGCTGGCGGAGGCTCTGGCGACTATTGCCACGGCGTTGCCGGAAAACGTTCAGGTCAGCAGCAATGGTTCGCGATGAAGCAGGCCGGCCGGCCCCAGGCGTAGCACTTGGTGGTCTTGTCCTGCTGGCACTGGTAGTGGCCTGGGTATCGATCACCACCGGGGCCTATCCGCTTTCAATGGACGATATGCTCTCGCTGATCGTCCGTCCGGGCGAGGCTGATGAAGTGGTACGGCTGGTGATGGTGGATGTGCGGCTGCCCCGTTTTGTGCTGGGTTTTCTGGTGGGCGCGGTGCTGGCGGTGTCTGGCGCAATCCTGCAAGGCCTGTTCCGCAACCCGCTGGCGGACCCGGGGCTGATTGGTGTTTCTGCCGGCGCCTCACTGGCGGCCATTGCCGTTATCGTGCTGGGGGGAACCTGGCTCGGCGGCTGGGTTTCCCTGACCGGAAGATGGGCCTTGCCAGCGGCGGCGTTCCTCGGCGGCAGTGGCACTGTCTTTCTGGCCTGGCGAATCGCCCGGCGCTCTGGCGAAACCTCTGTCGCAACCCTGCTGCTCGCGGGCATTGCGATCAATGCGGTGGCAGGGGCCGGGACCGGTCTGCTGACCTTTTATTCCAGCGACGAGGCCCTGCGCTCATTGACGTTCTGGACCATGGGCAGCCTGGGGCATGCCAC
>JAJUHY010000246.1 GCA_029265735.1 Marinobacter segnicrescens
ATTTTCCTGGAGCCCAAGCGCATCTATCGCGCCGTCACTCAGACCGTCAAGGACAACGGAGAGGCACTGCCACTGGATGTCTGCTTCACCCTGCGGGAAGGCGACGACGTCACGCTGATCAGCTGGGGGGCGTCCATTATGGAAACCCTCAAGGCTGCGGACCGGCTGGCGGAGCAGGGTGTTTCCGCAGAGGTTATTGACGTGGCCACCATTAGTCCGCTGGACCGCGAAACGCTGTTGTGTTCCGTCGCCAAGACCGGCCGTGCGGTGGTCGTCCATGAGGCCTGCCGCAATGGCGGTGTCGGTGCCGAAATCGCTGCCTCTATCGCAGAGGGAGCTTTCCTGGATCTGCAGGCGCCGGTAGTCCGCGTTACCGGCTATGACACGGTCATGCCTTATTACCGCAATGAACAGAACTATCTTCCCGGAGTGGACGATATTGTCACTGCGGTAGAACAGGTGATCTCGCTGTAAGAATACGGTGAATGGAGGAGCCATGAAGTATTTCAAACTGCCGGACCTGGGTGAGGGACTGCCGGAAGCCGAGATCGTAGAGTGGCACGTCAAGGTTGGCGACACCGTTGAGGTGGACCAGGTGCTGGTCAGCGTGGAAACCGCCAAGGCCATTGTCGAGGTGCCGTCACCGGAAGCGGGAGTGATCGCCAAACTGTTCGGTGAGGCTGGCGACATCATCCACACTGGTGAACCCCTGCTGGCCTATGAGGGCGAAGGCGAAGACAGCGGAACGGTGGTTGGGAAGCTCAAGGCATCAGAGCAGGAGAGTGATCAGGGCGAGGATGCTTTTATCATTGGCGCGGCGCCATCCAGCAAACGGGCCCGGGCCAACCGGGCAACTCCCGGGGTGCGGGCGCTGGCGGAACGACTCGGGGTCAGCCTGGAGAACATCAAAGGCAGCGGCCCGGGCGGTCTGGTCACCAGTGATGACGTGCACCGCCAGGCCAGCCATCAGAAACAGCTGGGGGAAGCCGAATCCCTTCGTGGTCCAAGGCGGACCATGGCAAAAAACATGGCTCTGTCCCATGCCCAGGTGGTGCCGGTATCCATTTTCGAGGATGTGGATATTCACGACTGGCCCAAAGGCACCGATATCACCATGCGCCTGGTGCAGGCCATCGCCCATGCCTGCGAGGCCTGCCCGGCACTTAACTGCTGGTTTGATGGCGATAACCTGAGCCGTCGCCTGCTGGACGAAGTGCATATCGGCATTGCAGTGGACACCCCCGAGGGGCTTTTTGTGCCAGTGCTTCGGGATGTAACCCATCGCTCCATGGATGACCTCCGCCAGGGGCTTCAGAACCTTCGCGAAGCGGTCGCCACCCGCAAGATTCCACCGCAGGAAATGCAGGGCGCTACGATAACTCTGTCCAACTTCGGGACCCTGACCGGGCAATACGCCAATCCGATTGTCAGTCCGCCCCAGGTAGCCATTGTTGGTGCGGGTCGTTTACGGGAGAAGGTGGTGCCATACGAGGGCGAGCCGGCAATCCGGCGAATCCTGCCCCTGTCGGTCACTTTCGATCACCGTGCTGCAACGGGTGGTGAGGCAGCGAGGTTCCTGGCAGCGCTGGTAGAGTCACTCAGTGCCTCCTGAGTGTGGGCGGCTTTCTTTGAAATAGAGATATCGTGTTCAGCTTCACACGGGCAGTGCTGAGGGGCGAGAGGTAGTGAATAATACTGATTATCATTATATACTGCCTCGTCCCGTTCAGATGCCTCACAGGATGTGTGGATGGAACTCTTGTCCATCGTTTATCGCCAGTACCGGCTGCCCTTTCTGATCATCATGTTGTTGAGTCTGCTCAGCGCCGTCGCTGGTATCGGAGTGATTGCCTATATCAACCAGCAGTTGATCGAGTCCACAGCGGCACCCTGGCGTGTACTGCCCGTGTTTCTGGGACTGATCCTGTTGCTGCTGGCGATCACCCTGGGGGCGCAACTGGCATTGACCATGCTGGGTCATCATTTTGTTTATGAGCTTCGTGGCCGTCTGATCAAGCGCATTCTGGATACCGATACCGAAACCCTTGAGCGCATTGGCAGTTCGGGCCTGCTCGCCAGCCTGTCTGCGGATGTACGCAACATCACCATCGCTTTCGTGCGCCTGCCGGAGCTGGTGCAAGGTGTGGTGATCACGCTGGGTGCGGTACTTTACCTGGGCTGGCTGTCGCCGGGAATGCTGGCGGTGACGGCTATCTGGGTTACTGCAACCATGCTAGTGGGGCTGGTGCTGGTGCAGAACGTGTACCGACATCTGGCACGGGTTCGCGAGACAGAAGATGCCCTCTACCAGGACTACGAGGCCTTTATCGACGGCCACAAGGAGCTGTCACTTAACCGCAGCCGTGCCCGCCAGCAGTTCGAAAGTGTTTATGACCGCCATGCCCGCTCCTATCGCAGCCATATCATCCGCTCCGATACGTTTCACCTGTCGGCGCTAAACTGGTCGAATATCATGATGCTGGGTGCGATCGGTGTGGCTTTTTTCCTCGCCAATGGCCTTGGGTGGGCGGACACCAATGTCGCTGCCACCTATTCGCTGACCCTGCTGTTCCTGCGAACGCCCCTGATTCAGGCGGTCGGTGCGCTGCCAACTTTACTGAACGCTCAGGTCGCGTTCCAGAAGCTGGCCACCTTGCAGCTTGCCGAATACCAGGCAGATTTCGGTGAAGTATCTGACCTTCCCAAATGGCAGGCCATTGAGCTAAGAGGGGTGACCTACCAGTATCCGGACCCTCAGGGCAAGGGATTCACCGTGGGGCCCATTAACCTCACCCTGAAGCGGGGCGAGCTGGTTTTCCTGATCGGTGGCAATGGCAGCGGTAAATCGACCCTGGCTCGATTGCTGACCGGACTTTACCGTCCGCTTTCCGGCGAGATTCTCGTAGACGGGAAGGCTCTGGTAACAGAGGACGATTGGGCCGAGTTCCGGCAGCGGTTTTCCACGGTATTCACTGACTTCCACCTGTTCGATCAACTGCTGGGCCCCGTGGGCAAAGCGCCCGATAGCGATCTGGTCGAGACCTGGCTGAATGAGCTGAAAATGAAAGGCAAGCTGGTGTTTGACGGTGATCGGGTCACCAATCCCCGCCTGTCCCAAGGCCAGCGCAAGCGCCTTGCCCTGCTGCTGGCCGTTGCTGAGCAGAGGGACTTTCTGCTCCTGGACGAGTGGGCCGCCGACCAGGACCCTCAGTTCCGGCGTACATTCTATCGGGAGTTGCTGCCGCGCATTCAGCAGATGGGCGTGACCATTTTTGCCATCAGCCATGATGACCATTATTTTGAGAGGGCTGATCGCCTGCTGGAGATGAGAAACGGAAAACTGACGGAGCTTCACGGCGAGCAGCGTGAACAGGCCTCACGGGATGCAGTGGCCAGACTGGACAGGGGGTGATTTTGCAGCCCTGGCTTGAATCCTCACCCGCGCAAGGACATAGTTAACCTCATGACAACGCTGTTTATTATCCTGGTGGTACTTTTCGCAGCCCTGTTTGTACTGGTGCCGATGCTGGAAAAGCACGCCGGAAAAGGGGAGGGGGTCGACGAGCGCCGCATTTCCCGGTGGATTATCCCGCTAATGGCAGCCGTAATGATTCTTGCCATTCTCCGGCACTACTTCGCCTGACCGAAAATCGCAGGCAATAAAAAAGGCAGCCGAAGCTGCCTTTTTATGGTTGTGGCCTGTTAATTACAGGGCAACAACGTTTTCCGCCTGCGGACCTTTCTGGCCCTGGGTAACGGTTAACTCAACCTGCTGGCCTTCTGCCAGGGTTTTGAAACCGTTGCCCTGAATAGCGCTGAAGTGAACGAACACGTCCGGACCACCCTCACGGGTGATAAAGCCAAAGCCTTTGGCTTCGTTGAAGAACTTGACGGTACCGGTA
>JAJUHY010000011.1 GCA_029265735.1 Marinobacter segnicrescens
CCTGGCTCACGTAGGGAGCCCCGGTAATAATCAGGCTGTACTCTGGCTTGTAGGGCATCAGATGGTACCTGCAAAATGATATAAGCGTTCTGCCAAGTAAAAAGCCCCGCAGGGCGGGGCTTTTAGAGGTCGGGTCTGAATACCCGTTACCCGGACCCTGACCTTATTCGCTGCTGAACGCACCGATGATGTGCAGCAGGGAAACGAACAGGTTGTAGATGCTCAGGTACAGACCAACGGTGGCCATGACGTAGTTGGTTTCGCCACCGTGCACGATGCGGCTGGTATCAAACAGGATAAAGCCGGACATCAGCAGCACAATGGCCGCGCTCAGGCCCAGGCTCAGCATGCTCACATCCACGCCGAACAGGGAGGCGACCAGCCCGCCGAGCATGGCGACCAGTACAACAACCATTCCGGCAACCAGGAAGGTGCGCATGAACGAAAAGTCTTTTTTCGTGGTCAGCACATAGCCGGACAGGGCGAAAAATACAATTGCCGTTCCGCCCAGCGCCTGCATGACGATAGTGCCACCGTTGGAGAGCGCCAGGTAGTGGTTAAGCAGTGGCCCCAGGGAGAGACCCAGCAGACCTGTGAAGGCAAACACAACGCCAATGCCGGCAGGGCTGTTGGCAGTGCGGGGCAGTACGAACCAGATGAGACCCAGTGCGACCAGCGAGCAGACCAGGCCAACTCCGTGACTAAGGCCCGTGGCCATGGCGATGCCTGCGGTAACTGCGCTGAATACAAGCGTCATTGCCAGTAGCATGTAGGTATTCTTGAGCACTCGCATGGCATCCGCATTGATGCCGGTTCCTGCTCCGGCCTGGTTGGCCGCATACGTACCCTGGTTCTGGTTGACGTTAAAACGCCTGTTATCCATGTGTGTCTCCGTAATAATTGCTTATCGGTAGGTCCCGGGACGGAACCCTTACACCTTGGTATCCATGATAATGGACAGCCAGCAGGTTTCAATCGTTAAGGTTCAGGAATTCAGATAATTATCGGCTTTCCTGGTTCCATATTGCAAAACTTTAATGTCGTTTCGCTCCCATAGCGTCAGCTGTAAAACCCGCGAGGTGGCCACAATCGATTCCATGATAAAGGTGAAACCAGCTCATCTAAAGGCAAGATCCCGCAGAAAAAGAGCAATTTGTGGAAACATGATGATCAGCGCGGCGGACAGTATCAGGAGAGCGATGAACGGCGGCGTTCCTCGGATTACCTCCCAGTACGGGCGCTTGAATATGGCGATGGCAGTAAAAATATCGCAGCCGAACGGAGGCGTCGCCGAACCGATCGCCACCTGCAGCGTAATGAGCACGCCCACCAGCACCGGGTCCAGCCCGGTGGCCTGAATTGCGGGCGCAAAAATGGGCGTCAGCACCAGAATAACAACAATGGGATCGACAAACATGCAGGCGATGAAGAAAGCGATGGAAATGGCCACCAGCACACCAATAGGGCCTGCCTCATTCACGCCGACGGTTTCCAGTATGGCCTGGGGAATCTGGGCGAACGAGATGATGTATGAGAAACCATTACCAGCTGCCACCAGGATGAATACCACTGCGGTTATCAGGCCTGTGGACTTGGCGATACGGTAGATATCAACGGTTTTCAGGGAACGGAAAATCACAAACTCAAGGAGCACTGCGTAAAGGACGCATACCGCTGCGGCTTCCGTCGGGCTGAAAATGCCACCGTAAATGCCGCCAACGATAATAACGGGGAAAAACAATGGCCACAGGGCCTCCCGGATCGCTGCCAGGCGTGCGCCCCAGCTCGCCTTGTCTTCCGTAGGCACATCGTTGCGCCAGGCGTAGAACAGGCAGTACAGGGAAAACAGGATCAGAATCAGGATGCCGGGCCCAATACCGGCGATAAAGAGCTCCGCAATGGATGTTTCGGAAATTACGCCGTAGATGATCATTCCTATACTGGGTGGAATCAGAAAGGCAATGTCACTGGCATTGATGATCAGAGCGAGGGTGAACGGGTCCGAGTAGCCGGCTTTCAACATTTTGGGGCGCAGCGGGGATCCAACCGCGACCACTGTGGCCTGGGTTGAGCCTGACACCGCACCGAACAGAGTGCACGAGGTTGCCGTGCTGATGGCAAGTCCGCCTTTGATATGACCGATAAAGGCCATCACCATGGCAATCAGGCGGTCGGCAGACTGGCCCCGGGTCATGATGTCGGCGGCGAGGATGAACATGGGCACCGCGATGAGCGAGGCCGGTCGAATGCCTCCCATCATCTGCTGAATGAGGGTCGTCATCTGGCCGAAGCCATTGAACATTTCGTAAAAGCCGACGACTGCTGCGGCCAGAAGAGGGATCATCATCGGGAAGCCCAGCAGGAGCAGCACGATCATGATCGTTACCAATAACGTTGCCATGTATATTTTCCTTTTTCTTCTTTTTCTGTCGACTCAGAGCGGAGTATCCGGGTCTTCGTATTCATCCAGTACTGAGGTGGACAGATAGACGCCTTTTGACGTCAGGTTCTTGACCGCTGTCAGCACGTACTCGATTCCGGTGACCGCAAAACCGATGGGAACCCAGAGGTAGATGATCCAGATCGGCAGGCTCAGGGCAGGGAGAACCCGGCCTCTGTTGTAGAGGTTCTGAATGTACTCCACCGCGTAATAGCAGAGGAAAAACATGAACGCGGCCGTCACCAGGGCAATGGTGATCATCAGGATCTTGCGCGCACTGGCTGGCAGAACGTCGTAAAGGGCCGACATTCGGATATGGCGCCCATGGCGTGCGGCATATCCGAGGCCCGCAAAGGTGACCAGAATGATGAGTATGCGATTGATTTCGCCGGAAAAAAACAGCCCCTGACCAAAGACGAAACGGGCGATAACGTTAGTGCAAGTATTGATGGCCATAAGCAGTACGCCGGCGGCCAGTATGGCGGATTCAATGCGGGCAAGAAGGAGATCTATGACACCAAGAGGGCCGGGCAGCCCGGACTTATACCCTTCGGATTCGTCCGGTTCAGTGGCAGAGCGGGACATGACAGGAAAGCTCCCGTGAGTCGTATCAAGTTTCTTTTAGGCCCCGGGACGGGCCCGGGGCGTTTGTCGGGCGCTGATTATTCGCTTTGTACGGCTTTCAGGTCCTGCTTGAACTGGTCAAGCAGCTCTTTGCCACGCTCACCGGTCATCTCAATGAACCGTGCCTCAACATCCGGCGCACGGTCCCGGAAAGCCTGGATCTGCTCTTCATTCAGGCGCGTGACGGTCACTTCGTCGGAAGCTTCTTCAATCTTGGCAAGGGACTCTTCAGCAAGGCCGTCGATGTGCACGATGATTTTCTCGAACGCGTACTCGGCGGCGTCTCTCACCAGTTTCTGATCTTCTTCAGGCAGTCCGTCAAAGAAATCCTGATTGGCCATGATGGCGGTGGTGAACCAGCCATGGCCGGTGAACAGGAGATTGGGAGAGACTTCGTAAAGACCTCCGGACTCGATCCAGAAAATCGGGTTCTCCTGTCCGTTAATCATGTTGGTCTGCAGCGCGCCGTAGACTTCGCCCCAGGGCAGGGGAGTTGGCGTGGCGCCAAAGGCTTCATAGGTGGCTGACAGCAGTGGGTTGGTCATTACCCGGATTTTCTTGTTGCGAAGATCTTCAGGCGTGGACACCTGCTCATCCAGCGTAATAACCATTTCCCCTTCCGGGTACATTTTCAGCAGCTCCAGGCCTTTCTCGGCGTAGAGCTCCGGGAACATATTGTTGATGGCCTCGCTTTCGCGGAAGAACTCCACCACGGTATCCATATCGGTTGGCAGGAGGTAGGGAATGAAGAAAATCTGAGCTTCAGGAATCAGTGCGCCGGTAAAGCCTGGAGACTGGTTTACGAACTGGAGAATCCCATTCTGGGTCTGTTCCATGATGTCATCGGATTCTCCCAACTGGCCGAATTCGAAGATCTGTATCTGGTGGTCCGAGTTCTCTTCCACATACTCTTTGAAGTATTCGGCGTACACATCCTGAACGTCGCCGTCATACTCTTCATGGGCGTACCGCCAGGTCGCCGCATTGGCTACGCTGGCTGCACCGATGGCTGCAGCCAGGGTGAGCGTGGTCGCGCCGGTGAGTGTCCGTATCGTTGTGCTGAGGTTCATGCCTTGTTTCTCCATCGTCCTAAAGAGGCACGGCTGAGGTCTGACCGGCTTTTTTGTTATGTAATCGGGCCTGAGGGTCGGGCGCGAGTTACCCGAGCCCAGCCGCGGCATTTGTTTTGATTAACGCCTTTTTAGACTGGCAAAACATTGATAATAAGGCAAGAAAACGGTGCATATCAGTAACGTTAAAGATTCGATGGTTGGGCAAGGGAAAGTGACCAGAACGCCGTCAGGCAGCGTGGTATCGCCATTCGGGCCATTGTAGCGGGGCCATGTCTGAGGCAGGCTTGCTCTCAGGCTGGACCTGGTTTCATTATTTAGAGCTGAAAAGGAAAACCCCCATGTTTTCGGGTAAAACCGGTTGTTTGCTCATGCTTTTTCTCATGTTTCCGTTGTTGGTCAGAGGTGAGGCCCTGTCGGATTCCCGCATCAATGACTTTATGGCATCCATGACAGTCTTGCAGGCGGACCCCACCTTTCAGCAAGTCCTGGCAGAAGCGCGGCAAACCCGGGATCTGACAGGCAGTGTTCCCGGAACCATGATGATCTCTGAGATTCTGGTGGCGCTTGGGAATGAGGAAGTGGCTGAGAGCAACCGCGCCCAGGCCCGTTCTCGGGAGGTGGTACATGATCACGGGTTTTCGGACCTGAACCATTGGGCGCAAACCGGGGACCGGATACTGCTGGCCCTGATGAACCTGCAACTGGGAGGGACTACCGAACAATTGTTACCGGAACTGGACCGGATAGAAGAAAGCATTCACGACAATACCTACTTTTCAACCGAGCAGAAGACCCGGGTTCTGGCCATGCTGGCAGCGAGCCGGGAACGACTTATGGCGGCCACGGCAGTTCCGGAGCGGGATCGGGAAGCAGTTCGGCCATTCCTGGCGGAACTTCAGCAGGTGCTCGACTGGCAATAGATTTGGATTTAACGCCCAGGCCAGAAAAGCCAAGATAAAGAAAATCAGGAAAGTTATTCGATCAGAAGAGAAAAATGGCGGTGGGCCAGGGATTCGAACCCCGGGACGGCTATAAACCGTCGGCGGTTTTCAAGACCGCTGCATTCAGCCACTCTGCCAGCCCACCGTTAATCCATATTGTTGCCGCCATTGCGACAGCGGTGTGCATGATACCGGAATGTGATGGTCTGTCAACGCCTTCACAGTGCCCAATAGCGTTTTCCGGTCATCGTCTGCTGAAAGCTCAGCCGCTCCGCCGGATCAGCCGGCCGTACTCATCCCAGGTCCAGGTGCGCAGCTGTTCTTCAAAGACCATGCGCTCCCCCTGACACTCCGCCACATCAGACCAGCGGAAGCCTACGCTGGCGCCCGGGCTGCACTGGGCGAGCCTGCTGCAGTCCAGGCGGGGCACGGTGCCGATAACCGGGTAACCACCGATCGTCTGGCAGTCATTAAGGAGCACTATGGGTTTGCCGTTGCCCGGAACCTGTACGGTGCCACAACTGACACCACGGGAGGTTACACCGCCCGGAGAGTCCAGGGCAGGGCCATCCAGCCGGTAGCCCATGGAGTCGGAATCGCCGGATACCCGATAACATGAGTTTACGAGCCGGGCCAGATCCAATCGGGAGAAGCGGTGGTGGTCCGGCCCCGGCATCAGTTTCAGAACGATTTCCGATTGGGGGAGCGACCGGTGGGCGGGCGGGACCCGACGGAGCAGGCGGGACTCATTTTGGTCGTCTTGGGGGTACGGCTGCGCAGGGATCAAGACGCCGGCCTGGACATTGCCCAGGTCGGTCAGTTGCTCCCGAATAACCACCGAACGGCTGCCAAGAAACTCCCGCGTCTGCCAGCCGCCGGCCACGGCCAGATAGGTCAGCAGACCTTTAGCTGAGGCGGACACCTGGAGGTGGTCACCCGGCCGCATCAAAAACACACTCCAGCTGGGGAGGGACTGATCGTTCAGCAGGACCTGATCAGCAGCGCCGGTCACCGCCATCAGCAGACAGGATTCCGCAATGGCAGAGAATCCGCCCCAGGTGACTTCCAGGCACGCGGCATTGGTCGGGTTATCCAGCAAGTGATTGGCCCAGCGCCAGGCGCGCAGATCTTTAGCACCACCCACTGACAGACCCTGATGCTGGTACCCGAACCGGCCCATGTCCTGAACCGTGGTACGGGGCCCGGGCTTTTCAATGCGCAGCCCCGTCATGTTGAGGTGACCTGGTCGTTAAACGGTGTGTCGTCGCCGCCGAGTTTCAGGAACTCATGGTGATCAACGGGCCGGAAGCGGATGGTATCGCCAGCTTCAAGCAGGGCTAAGCGCTCCTCATCAAATAACGGCATTGCGCAGCGACCGATGATTTGCCAGCCGCCGGGACTGACTGAGGGATAGACGGCCGTTTGCTGATCTGCAATCCCGACGCTTCCCGCCGCAACTCGTAATCGTGGCCGGCTTAAGCGAGGCGTGGCGATGTCCGGACTGACCAGTCCCATGTATGCAAACCCCGGGCTGAAGCCCAGGGCGAACACCTGATACCGGGTTTCACTATGGATACGTATGACTTCCGCCGGCGTCGTGTCATGAAACGCTGCCACAGACTCAAGGTCCGGCCCCACCTGAGGGTGATACCAGACCGGAAGTTCGATCAGGCGCCCGCGGGCTGAAGAGGGTTGCGGAGGATTGTCAGAAATCGCCGTCAATTCGTTGATAACTGAGTAGAAGTCGACGACGACAGGGTTGTAGTAGACGGTTATTGAACCGTAGGATGGCACCAGATCAGTGAGCCAGCCCGCCATACGCTGGCGGATCTGCTCGCACCAGGCACTGATCAGAGCGGTGTTCTCCGGATCAATATGCTCACTGAACTCCACCAGAACCGCATCCTCCGCGGTAGGCTCGATCCTGGGACGGGGAAGCCCGGACACCATGATCAGTTACGGTTCTGCTCAGTCAAGGCCAGATGTATGGCCCGGGTCGCCTCGAGGGCGTGGGCGTTGTCCCCATGAACGCAAAGACTGTCCGCCGGCAATGAAAGCCATTGCCCGGTAATGCTGTATACACCGCCGTCGTTAATGAGTGACAGGGCCTGCTGGACAATAAGGTCTGGCTCCTCATGGACCGAACCTCGCTCACTTCTGGGAACCAGTTGGCCGTTGTCATCGTAGGCCCGGTCAGCGAAGGCTTCGAAAATCAGGGGTACGCCGGCCCGTCGGGCCATTTCCCGGTGCTGGTCCGCATCCATGGTTACCGGGATCATCAGCGGCAGGCCATCCCGGTAACTTGCCACCGCTTCCATGACGATCTGCAGGGTCGCGGTGTCTTTCATCATGTCGCTGTTGAGCGCGCCATGGGGTTTTACGTAGGAGACGGTGGTCTGATAGGCGCGGCAGATACCGTCGAGAGCGCCTGTCTGATACCAGATGAGGCTACGAAGTTCTGCCGGGGAGTGGGCGATGGAGCGCCTGCCAAAGCCAACGAGATCCTGGTAGGAGGGATGGGCGCCGATCTCGACTCCGTATTGCACCGCCAGTGCAACAGTATTCGCCATGATAGACGGATCGGAGGCGTGAAAACCGCAGGCAATATTGGCCATGTCGATAAACGGCATCACCGCTTCATCCTGCCCCATGGTCCAGGCGCCAAAACTCTCCCCAAGATCACAGTTCAGCTTCATTCGACTCCCTTTTTCAGATTACAGAGAGTTCCAGTCTACCATTCCAGCTGTTTTTGTACTTTTTCCGCCCGGGCCTGGCGGTCCTCTAGTGCTGCCGGATCATTCTTCGGTGCAATCCAGCCCTGCAGGTTCTGTTCAATCAGAGCGACCAGAGCGCTTATGTGTTCTTCCGTTGCGTTCAGGGCCGGAATATAACTAAACGCCTTGCCGCCGGCTTCCATAAAGTATTCGTGGTTCTCTTCGTTGATCTCTTCAACTGTCTCTAGGCAATCCGCGGAAAAACCGGGGCAGAAGACATCCACGGACTCGACGCCCTGCCCGGGAAACGCCTTCATGGTGGCGTCGGTATAGGGCTTGAGCCATTCCTCACGACCAAACCGTGACTGGAAGGTTGTGATGTAATCATCCTCGTTCAGTCCGAGGCGTTCGGCCAGAAGCCGGGAGGTCTTGTGGCATTCGCAGAAGTAGGGGTCGCCCTTCAGCAGGTACTGTTTGGGGATGCCATGGTACGAAAGGACCAGTTTGCGATTACGACCGTGTTTCGCCCAGTGTTGTTCGATATGGGTCGCCATGGCCTCAATGTACGGCGGAAAGTCGTGATAATGGCTGATGAATCGGAAGTCTGGGAGCCATCGACGCTGAGCATAGTCCTTCGCCACTGCATCGAAGACTGACGCCGATGTTGAGCCGGAGTATTGCGGATACAGCGGCAGGACCACCAGTTGTCGCACGCCCTGGGCCTCCATTTCATCGAGCACGCTGCTGATCGAGGGGTTGCCGTAGCGCATGGCAAAACCCACCACGATTTTATCGCCGTAGACCTTCTGCAACTCGGTACGGATACCTTCACACTGATCTTTGGTATGAATAAGCAGGGGCGAACCTTCCGGCTGCCAGACCGTTTTATAGGCTTTGGCTGAGCGGGCAGGGCGGATGCGCAGGATAACGCCGTGCAGAATCAGCCACCATAACGGTCGTGGTGCTTCCACCACCCGGGGGTCCCACAGAAATTCTCCCAGGTAACGTCGGAGTGCGCTGGTGGTCGGCGCGTCGGGCGTTCCAAGATTGGCGATCAGAACGCCAAGGCGTGCCGGTTTGTTATGGCGAAACGAGTCGTCACCCTTGTAATTCATGGGAGCGATAGTCCTCAAAAGTTAAAAAACTGAGAGGCCGGAGAGCTCCAGTCCGGTCCCGGACCGGACCGCGTTCAACGCTGGTGGTCAGCAGCCTGCTGTTTCAGGCGGGGGATCAGCCCCCGCAGATCGTAACCGGCCTGGGCGGCCTGCATGACAACCGGTTCCAGCGGAAGGTGACGGGCGGAACTCAGCGCCCACAGTACCGTACTCCGGGTACCTGACCGGCAAAATGCAAACACGGGCTTTTCTGCCTGGGCAAATTCAGGCGCGAACGCATCGACGTCTGCGTCGGTGATATTGCCCGACTCCACTGGCAGGTATATCCATTTCATGCCGTGGGCCTCAGCCTCACGCTGAAGGTCTGCCATGGCAGGCTGGCCGGGCTCTTCATGTTCCGGGCGGTTCGCGATCAGCGTCCGGAAACCAAGCCGGGCCAGTTCGGCCACGTCTTCCGGTTGAATCTGGGGGCTGACAGACAGACTGTCATCGATTCTGCGGATATCCATGTTTTGCCTCGTTTGGCCGTCGATAATGTGGGGGCAGGGTAAAACGCCTGATTGCGTTGATTCTACCGAAAAACCGCCCATCAGGCAGCCGGCAGCGTGTGAGTAAATTCTATCGCGGTGATTGACAGGGCTGGTCATAAAAAAAGGCCCGGCGCTGATGGCCGGGCAGAGGCGTGCGAGTAGTATCCATGAAAGACTTCCAGACAACCGGCACCAACGGAGATGCCGGTTAGCTTCAGTATTGCCTAAATTTTGAACACTTCAAGGTCGCAGTCACTGTTCATTCAAACTGTTTTTGAATATGAACACCGCCCTTAGAGGAAAATCGTCTGTTTCAGAACTCGAATTCTGCCCAGACCGGGCAATGGTCAGAAGGACGCTCCATGGCGCGGATGTCGTAACTGACCCCTGCGGCGCGAACTTTTGGTAGCAGGCTGTCACTGGCCATGATGAGGTCGATACGCAGGCCCCGTCTGGGCTCGCGTTCGAAGCCCCGGCTACGGTAGTCGAACCAGCTGAAGGTGTCTGCCTCCTGCGGATGAAGATGGCGGAATACATCGGTCAGTCCCCGCTGCTCGACCTGGGCCAGCCATTCCCGTTCTTCCGGCAGAAAGCTGCACTTCCCGGTGCGCAACCATCGCTTGGCGTTATCAGCACCAATGCCGATATCCAGGTCCGTGGGCGAGATGTTCATATCACCCATCAGCAGCAGGTGGCCGCCTTCGGCTTTCAGTTCGTCGAGCAGGCGCAGCAGGTCCTGATAGAACTTCTCCTTGGCAGGAAATTTCACGGGGTGGTCCCGGCTTTCCCCCTGGGGAAAATAGCCGTTGATGACCGTGAGAGGCTCGCCGTTAACAGTGAACCGGCCACGGATCAGCCGGCGCTGGGCTTCTTCTCCGTTCCAGGCGTAGCCCTTGTGAACCGCCTCGGGCGCTTCCCGGGACATCAGCGCGACGCCGTAGTGGGTCTTCTGGCCATGGAAATTGACGTGATAGCCCATGGCTTCCACTTCATCTACCGGAAACTGGTCATCGTCCACCTTGGTTTCCTGCAAGCCAATAATGTCGGGGTTCAACTGATCTACCACCGCCTGTAGCTGATGCAACCGGGTTCGTATACTGTTGACGTTGAAGGAAACAAATTTCATCTGATCTGGCCCGCTACTTATTGAAAATGACCGAAAATTCTACCACAGGCAGGAGCACCATTATTGCTTCTCAAAACGCTATCACGGTAATAGGCCGGCTGGCCGTTGTCGGGGCGGGCCTTGCGGGGCTTACCGTCGCCCACAAGCTCAGGGCCGCCGGAGTTGAGGTAACGCTGTTCGAGAAGGCCCGTGGGCCCGGCGGGCGCATGGCATCAACACGGGTGGGGAGTAAGTCCCAGAGCGCAATTGACATTGGCGCGCAGTACTTCACTATCCGCAACCCGGCTTTTCGCGAGTTTCTCACCCGCCAGGCGGGTACCGACTGCTGGGGCCCGTGGCACGGCCGTTTCCGGTATCAGAATACGGATAAGCAGTGGGAGATGATGCGGCCCGCTGAGCGCTACGTCGGTATTCCGCGAATGTCCGCTATTACCCGGACCCTTTCCGGTGGGCTGAGCGTGCACAACGGTGTGCAAGTCGACGGTCTGTGGCGCAGCGACAACGGCTGCTGGGTCCTGACCGATACCGAAGGCAGCCGCCATGAAGGGTTCGACGCGGTAATACTTACGGCGCCGCCGGCTCAGGCAATAGCGCTGCTCCGCCGGGGCGATGCCCGGGCTCTCGCGGAAGAAGAACAGCTGCAGGTGAGCCGAATGCGAGCCTGCTGGGCGGTGGCGGCTTACTTTCCTGAGGGCGCGGGCGCTGATTTTGAGGCCCTGATGCCGAATCAATCGCTGCTTGACTGGGCTGCCAACAATTCCAGCAAGCCGGGGCGGAACGGCGCCGGTGAATGGTGGGTGCTTCACGGGGATCCAGACTGGTCTGATGAGCACACCGAAGCTGATCCACAACAGGTAGCCGGAGAGCTGGTGCAGGAGCTGCAGAAGGTGGGCGATATTACCGCTGTGCCTACAGAGATACAGGTACATCGCTGGCTATATGCCCGTGCCAGAGAGAGTAACCGGACCGGCCACCTCTGGCATCCTGATCACCGCATCGCCATCATTGGCGACTGGCTGGACGGTGGCCGGGTCGAAGGCGCCTTTAACAGTGCGGACGGCCTGGTCAGCCGGCTGGTCTCCGAGGGGTGGGTGCCTCAACGTGGCTAATCAGGGCTCCACTGCTGCCGGAGCAGCCAGACTGCCGGGCCGCTGGTAGAAATGGGTAATAGTGCCGTCGTTGAATTTACTGAAAAAGGCGCTCACCTGGGTGATGCGTCGCAGGCTGCGACGGCGACTTACCGGATCGCGCACCAGCACCTGGATTCCGTCAAAACCTTCTCCGATACGGGAGAACTTCGCCCGCATGGTGCAGGTCACCACTTCTGCCGGCGGCAGTTGCAGCTCCCGGGCCAGCCAGTGACGGTGAGCGCCGATCTCGGCGGCGGTCAGGTTTTCCCGGGTATCCAGGTGGCGTAATTTGATACGGTCAACAATGCATCGTGAATAACTGTCAGGGCGCTGCCGGGCAATGCGCCGGAAGGCTTCCCAGAAGAAACTGTCGGTGAGGTCAGCGAAATAACGCATATCGCTGAGGCAGGTGTTCACCCAATCGAAGACTTCCGGGTCTTCCAGCGCTTCGTTGATGGCTTCCCGCAGCAGCCAGTCAAATCCCAGGGCCGTCTTGTGGGCGTATACCTTGCGATACATCTGATGCCGGCTGTAGACAAAGTCTTCCAGTGCTCCCAGGCCCTTGTGGGTAATCGCGAGGCCCAGCCAGGGCTTGCGGCTATCCCAGCCAAAGCGAAGGTTGCTCAGCAGGTGGTCCAGGTTGAAGCCACCGATAGTGACCGACGAATGGAATCCGTCCCGGAGCATATAGTCCGCCCGGTCTGCATCGATTTCTCCTGACACAATGGACGACAGCATATTCATGACCAGCGCCGGAATATCCGCTCGCCCCAGCCGTCCGGCTTCGGAATCTTCACCGGCGATAAACTGCCAGAACGTGTGGGCATGACGGGAAAACGCCTCGCTGGGCGTGACCTGGGTGGTTTCCATAATGCCCATGATGTCCTGTACATAAAGACCGGCGGACTCCAGATCAACGCTGGCCAGGATGTCATGGGCAACCCGCACCGAGTAATGCTCGTGTTCGAGTTCTGCCGGCGGTTCCGGGAAATAGGCACGGTAGTCCGCGCCTTGCCACAGCTGCTCAAACCGGCCGGGAAGGGCCATCAGGTCGTGGATACGGCGGGCCTGGGTGAATTGATGGGAAAAACTCGAGTGACCGCTGTCATGGAGCAGACAGCCCAGGCGGATGGTCTTCGCCAGGTAGTCGATGGCGTCCAGTTGGCTGAGGGTAAGATCCACCTGGTCGCTCAGTTGACGTTCACGCAGATAGGCGTCGATCATCGCCCGGAACATGCGTCCGCCTACGTGCATCACACCGATACTGTGCAGAAAACGGGAATGGGTGGCGCCGGGGAAAACCAGGCTCAGAATATCGTTCTGGCAGATGTTGCGAAGGCGCTGGAACAGGGGGTGGTCTATAACCTGGACCTCATGACGGTAAAGGGGAATGCCGCCGTGAACCGGATCCATAATGATCTTGTCATAAGCTCCGAGAAGGTCGTTGACAGCCTTGCGCATAAATGGAACCTCAAGGATAACGTGATGGCACTTGTTATATCACACGAGCGTGCCAGAATACCCATTATACGCAGTGGCTTATCCAGAAACTGCCGCGGATACTTAAGGCCCGAGCATGACAGCGCGCACCGAGCGCATACTGATTATCGACCCTGATGAGGGCGCCAGAAACGATCTGGACCGATACCTGGTTTCGCGGGGGTTCTATGTGCATGGTTACGCTGGTATCGCCGAGGCCCGGCGACTGTTCGAAGCACAGCCACCTGACGTTATCTTTGCCGACCTGCCTCCCGCGACCATATCGGAACTCACCGCTTGTCTGAAGGATGATGGCGGCTTCATGCCGCTGGTTGCCTGTTCACAGGTATCCGGTGCCGCGGAAGTGATTGAGGCCCTGCGGGCCGGTGCTTCTGATTTTATTCTTAAACCCCTGACCGACAAGTCCGTGGTGGAGGATGTTCTGCGACGACTGTTTGACCGGGTACGGGTCCACCGGCTCAACCAGCAGTACCGAGAGGAGCTGGAGGAAGCCAATACGGATTTGCGGGCGGGCCTTGCCGAGCTGCGGGCTGATCAGAGGGCCGGCCGCAAGGTGCAGATGAAGATGCTGCCGGATCGCCAGGTGATCCTTAATGATCTCGCCATTGATCACCTTATCAAGCCGTCGCTGTTTCTCAGCGGGGATTTTCTCGATTACTTCCGCATTTCGGAAGACGAAACCCTGGTGTACATCGCCGATGTGTCAGGCCATGGCGCCAGCTCGGCATTTGTGACTGTATTACTCAAAAATCTTACCAATCGGCTGCAGCGCAACCTCCGGCGCAAGTCTTCTGACGACATTCTCTATCCCGCCCGATTCCTTGAGCGTATCAACAATGAGCTGATGGACACCGGGCTGGGCAAGCATGCGACCGTTTTTGTCGGCATTATATCGGCCTCCCAGCGGCGGTTGCGTTATGCGGTTGGGGGGCATTTCCCCATGCCGGTTATCACCTTTGAGAGCGGCGAGGCTCATTTTCTTGAGGGCTCCGGTCCGGCTGTAGGGCTGTTTGATGACCCCGTCTGGGAGGAATACGAGCTGGTCCTGTCGGGGCCGTTTCAACTGCTTCTGTTTTCTGATGGCATACTGGAAGTGCTGCAGGCCGCGAATCTGGACAAAAAGGAACAGCAGCTACTTGAACTCGTATCAGGAGGTCGTCACACTATCGCTTCGTTGAACGAGGCTTTGCACCTTGATGATAAGGCAGAGCTTCCGGACGACATTGCGATTGTTTCGGTCAGCGATATCCGATTGGCCGGGATTGATCTGCAAAGTGTATCGGTCAATGATGCCGGGAAGCCGGCGGGTGCCGGATGACAGAGTTATCCGGCG
The DNA here is from genome assembly GCA_029265735.1 of Marinobacter segnicrescens. Taxonomy (GTDB): domain Bacteria; phylum Pseudomonadota; class Gammaproteobacteria; order Pseudomonadales; family Oleiphilaceae; genus Marinobacter; species Marinobacter segnicrescens_A. The sequence continues at coordinate 14,527 of JAJUHY010000011.1, forward strand.
TTTCCGTTTTGTCGAATGACTGGCAGTAGAATACATGGCTGGCTACAAGATTCTGCAGGCTGAAAAGCAGGGGATCTACGTCCTTAAGTTCATAGGGGAAATCCGCCTCAACCTGTGCTCGACGCTGGACAATCTGGTGGAATCCATTACCTCCGATCCGGCGTTTAAAACGGTCGTGATCGATCTTACCGAAACCGAGGTAATCGACAGTACAACCCTCGGGCTGCTGGCCAAGATCGCCATGGCCGCCAGGGAACAGAGCCGGTTTCTGCCTACCCTGATTTCCACCAATCCGGACATTACCCGTATTATCACATCCATGGGCTTCGACCGGATTTTTATTATCGTGCGCGAACCCGCGTCGCGTATAGAAGAACTCGAAGAAATCCCCGTGCTTCGTGCCAGCGAGCAAGAGGTGCGGGACAAGGTACTGGACGCCCACCGTGTACTGATGGGCCTGAACAGCCGTAACCGGGAAGAATTCCGCAACCTGGTGCGTGCCCTGGAGTGTGAGGACACAGGCTGACTTCAGCAACATCTTGGGGCCAAACCCCACGCACAACAGGGCCGATACGGAAGCACTATGTCTGAGACTACACGGCCCGCTAACGGGCACTCGCCGCTATTCCCTTCTGACAACACTCGCCCGTCACGGGACGTTGCCGTTCTTGGTGGCGGAAGCTTTGGCACGGCCATGGCCAAGGTTCTCTGTGAAAACGGTCATCGCGTTCACTTCTGGATGCGGGATGAGGGCCAGGTCCGGGAGTTGAGCGAGCACCGCACCAACAGCCGGTATATGCCCGATGTGCGCATTGAGGGCGAC
>JAJUHY010000354.1 GCA_029265735.1 Marinobacter segnicrescens
ATCATTCTTCGTGAACAGTTAATGCGCCTGCTGCACCCTCGGGCAGTGTTTACCCGAAACTACAACGGCCGTGCCGTGAGCGATGAGATTATCTCATCCATGATTGCCTACACCTTTATTTTCCTGCTGTGCCTGCTGATTATTACGGTGTTGCTGGCATCGTTACAACTGGACTTTATCACCTCGCTTTCCGGTGCGCTGACCGCTATCACCAACGTGGGCCCCGGTTTGGGCGATATCATCGGGCCTGCCGGTACCTTTGGCCCCCTGCCTGATGCCGCAAAGTGGATACTTGCGGTGGGCATGCTGATGGGACGGCTTGAGATTCTCAGCGTGGTTATCGTGCTGTCTCCGGCATTCTGGCGGGGCTGATCAGCGGTACCAGAGAATGTGGGCGTCTTCCAGCGGAAGGTTAAGCCTCGGGTCAGATACTCGGATTCTCGGGGTGTAATGTCCGGCCGGGCGTGATGGCACGAAGGCGGTGTACAGGTAGCTGTCTTCAGAGCCCTCAAGCCGACGCTCCAGCGCCATGCCCTGCACTATGCTGGGGCCGTACCCGCATTCCTCCGCCACCAGTTCCAAAGCCACCTGATCCTGGCTCAGGCCATCCAGATAGACACAAAGCGTGAAGGCTTGCCCATTGTCGTTCTCCTGGCAGTTGAGTTCGCCAAACCGGAGTCTTGGCCAATGGTTGGCGATGGTCTTCCGGTTTTCGACCAGGTCCCGCGCCAGCTCCGGCGTGCGTTCCTGACCGCAGGCCACCATCGGCAGGTAAAAATCTGAAACATATTCCCGCACCATGCGGCCCGCCGAGTAGCGTGCCGTGAGCTGGTTCATGCTGGCCCTGATTCGTTGCAGCCAGTTCGCGGGCAAGCCCTTGTCATCGAGCCGGTAAAATTCTGGTATGACCTGCTCCTCCAGTAATCTGTAGAGCTCCTCGGCATCGGCATCATCGTGGCTGCCGTCCAGGCATAATTCTTCAAAGCTGGCTCCCGGCCGGATCGCCCAGCCCACCTGGTCATTCCAGGCTTCGGCCCACCAGCCATCATACTGGGAAAGGTTCAGGCCGCCGTTCACCAGAACTTTCATGCCACTGGTGCCACAGGCTTCCCAGGGGTGGCTCGGGGTGTTGAGCCAGACATCCACGCCCTGAATAAGCTGGCTGGCCACGGCAAGGTCGTAGTCTTCAATGAACACCACCTTGCCTTCCACTTCCGGGCGCTGCGAAAAGGCTTTCCAGCGCCGGATCAGTTCCTTGCCAACCTTGTCCTTCGGATGTGCCTTGCCAGCCAGCACAATCTGCAGGGGCTGGTCACGGTTGGTCAGCAACCGGACGAGCCTTTCCGGGTCTTTCAGCAACAGGTCCGGGCGTTTGTAGGCCGTGAACCGCCGTGCGAAACCCAGTGTCAGGGTTTCTGCATCCAGCAACAGGCCGCAGGCGGCGTCCGGGTTGCTGCCGTAGTTATGCTCGCAATGTTGTGCGTGCAGGCGTTTGCGCAGATAGCCCACCAACCGGCGGCGTTGACTGCGGCGCATTTCCCAGATAGACAGGTCATCAACGTCGCACATGGGTTCCGGTTCGAGCATTGGCTGGCGCCAGCGGTCCTTGCCACAGGCGCGAGTCCAGAGCTGGTCGGATTCCGGAGAATCCCAGCTCGGGGTATGGACTCCGTTGGTCACGTAGTCTGCAGGGATATCCGGCGTGGGCCAGCGACCAAACCAGGGCTGGAAGATGGTCTGGGTCACCTTTTGGTGTATCTGGCTGACACCGTTGAAGCGGCCGCTCATACCCAGGGCCAGCCCCGCCATATTCAGGTCTGATGTGCCGCCATTGGCGATGCCCAGCAGGTTCTCC
>JAJUHY010000200.1 GCA_029265735.1 Marinobacter segnicrescens
CCACCCGAGCCGCCCATGGTGAAGGAGGGGCGGATGATACAGGGGAAGCCGATCTCTTCGGCAACCTTCCAGGCTTCTTCCATGGAATGGGCGATGGCTGCCCGGGGGCATTCCAGACCAATGTTCCGCATCGCCTTGTCGAACCGGCTGCGGTCCTCGGCCTTGTCAATGGTATCGGCGTTGGCACCGATCATCTCTACGCCGTATTTTGACAGGACCCCGTGCTTCTCCAGGTCCAGCGCGCAGTTCAGGGCCGTCTGACCACCCATCGTAGGCAGCAGCGCGTCTGGCCGCTCCTTTTCAATAATCTTCTCAACGGTTTTCCAGGTGATCGGCTCGATGTAGGTAGCGTCCGCCATGGCCGGATCGGTCATGATGGTGGCAGGGTTCGAGTTCACCAGGATCACCCGGTAACCCTCTTCCCGCAGGGCCTTGCAGGCCTGGGCTCCGGAATAGTCAAACTCACACGCCTGGCCAATGACGATAGGGCCAGCGCCCAGAATCAGGATGCTCTTGATGTCGGTCCGCTTTGGCATTTCTTCAACCTGTCAGCAAAAATTCGGAATGTCGGGCCTTTCGGCAACGCTGTGTCGGGTACGCCGCTTACGCGGTTCGGGCTTCCATCAACCGGATAAAGTCATCGAACAGCGGCGACACGACGGGAGGGCCGGGGCCGGCTTCCGGGTGACCCTGGAAACCAAACGCCGGCTTGTCGGTACGGCGGATGCCCTGCAAGGTGCCGTCAAACAGCGATTTGTGGGTCGCCTCCAGGTTGTCGGGCAAGGTACTTTCGTCTACCGCGAACCCGTGATTCTGGCTGGTAATCATGACGGTGCCGTCTTTCAGGTTCTGAACCGGATGGTTGGCCCCGTGGTGACCGTTAGGCATTTTCATGGTGGATGCACCGCTGGCCAGGGCCAGCAACTGATGCCCCAGACAGATGCCAAACACCGGAATGTTGGCGTCCAGCACTTCACGGATCGCCTGAATGGCGTAGTCGCAGGGCTCGGGATCGCCAGGCCCGTTGGAAAGGAACACACCGTCGGGATTCATCGCCAGCACCTCCGACGCAGGCGTCTGCGCGGGTACCACGGTCAGATCGCAGCCTCTGCCCGCCAGGATACGAAGAATATTGCGTTTGACGCCGTAATCCCAGGCGACCACCTTGAAGCGGTTCTCCGTGCGCTTGCCATAACCCTCACCCAGCGTCCATTCGGTTTCGTCCCAGCTGCGGATTTCCTTGCAGCTGACTTCCCTGGCCAGATCCATGCCCTTGAGGCCCGGAAATGCCTGTGCCAGCTCCAGCGCGCGCTCACTGGTGGCATTCTCACCCGCCACAATCGCGCCGCCCAGTGCGCCCTTGTCCCGCAGGATGCGGGTCAGCCGACGGGTATCAATGCCAGCAATGCCGATCTTGCCAGACTCTTTCAGGTACTCAGACAGTGTCTTCTGACTGCGCCAGTTGCTGGCCAGCAGAGGCAGATCACGAATAACCAGCCCGGCGGCCTGAATGCCATCTGACTCGGAGTCTTCGTCGTTGATGCCGGTATTGCCAATATGAGGATAGGTCAGGGTAACGATCTGTCTGGCATAGGAGGGATCGGTGAGGATTTCCTGGTAGCCGGTCATGGCGGTGTTGAAAACGACTTCGCCACTGGTTTCTCCTTCAGCGCCAATGGCGACGCCATGAAACAGGCTTCCGTCTGCGAGTGCAAGGATGGCAGGTATACTCAAGGCTTGTATCCTCAATCGGGTTCGTTTGGGCGAACAGGAACGCAAGCGCAAATTCAGGTCGCAAAAAAGCGAGAGGGGGGTTTGCCCCGTCCCGCTTTAATGTTCCGCCGTCAGGAATGATCCAGACCCCGGGCGGGCTTTGTCATTGGCTACGCTTGGTGCAGTTAAATCGCCATATTGTAAAAAATCCCGGCCACCGTGTCCATGAAAATGGCCTTTCCTGGCGAGGGTTCGCGCAGCAAGCGATCAGTTAGCCCTTGAGCCCAAGCACATCCTGCATGTCGTAAAGCCCCGCCGGCCGGTTCTGCAACCAGCGGGCGGCACGAATGGCGCCCTTGGCAAAGGTCATGCGGCTACTGGCCTTGTGAGTGAATTCGATACGTTCGCCCATGGTGGCAAACAGGACCGTATGGTCGCCCACCACATCACCCGCGCGGATGGTTTCAAAGCCAATTTCGGACCGGGAGCGTTCACCTGTGAACCCTTCACGACCGTAGACCGCGCACTCCCTGAGATCACGACCGAGCGCATCGGCGACTACTTCCCCGAGCCTGAGGGCCGTTCCGGAAGGGGCATCCTTTTTGTGGCGATGATGGGCCTCAATGATTTCCACATCATAGTCATCACCCAGTACAGACGCCGCCTTGTGGAGCAGGTCCAACATTACATTGATACCCACACTCATATTGGGCGCAAACACCACCGGGATCTTTTCAGCGGCGATACGGACCTGCTCTTTCTCGGCGTCCGTCATGCCAGTAGTTCCGATAATGATGCCCTTGCCATGGCGACTGCAGAACGCCAGGTTCTCCAGGGTCAGATCCGGGAAGGTGAAGTCGATCAGAACGTCAAAGGCGTCCTTTACATCTTCAACCCGGGCGGCCAGACTGACTCCATTCTTTCCGATACCGGCCATTTCACCGGCGTCGGCACCCACCAGGGAGCTTTCGGGGTGGACAATGGCGGCCCCAAGGGTGAGATCATCCGCCTCATCAATGGCTTCAATCAACACCTTGCCCATGCGCCCTGCGGCACCGGTTACTGCTATCCGTGTCATGGCGGACCTCAGAATTTCATTTCATCAAAGAAACTTTTCACACCCTCAAACCAGGAGGTCTTGCGGGGCGCGTGATTGTTGCCGTTGTTGCCATCCAGGGTTTCCTGGAACTGCTCCAGCAAATCTTTCTGCTTACGGGTCAGGTTGACCGGTGTCTCCACAATCACCCGGCACAGCAGGTCACCCGCAGGGCCACCCCGTACCGGCGCGACGCCCTTGTTACGTAGGCGGAACAGTTTGCCGGTCTGGGTTTCCTCGGGAATCTTCAGCTTGACGCGGCCATCCAGAGTCGGCACTTCAAGCTCGCCTCCGAGTGCGGCGTCAACGATGCTGATGGGCACCTCACAATAGAGGTTGCGGCCATCCCGAGTGAAAATGGAGTGTTCGCGCACGGAAATCTGTACGTACAGGTCGCCGGACGGACCTCCGTCGATCCCCATTTCGCCCTCACCAGAGAGCCGGATGCGGTCGCCGGTATCCACCCCGGGCGGAACCTTGACCGACAGTGTCTTTTCTTCCTGAAGCCGACCCGCACCCTGACACTTTTTACAGGGATTCTTGATGATCTGGCCACTTCCCCGGCAGGTGGGACAAGCCTGCTGGACAGTAAAGAAGCCCTGCTGCATGCGAACCTGACCCATACCCTTACAGGTGCCACAGGCCTCCGGGCGGGAGCCTTTTTCAGCACCACTGCCGTCACAGAGGTCGCATTCCACATGGCCCGGAACGCGGATTTTTACAGTGGTACCGTGAACGGCCTCTTCCAGGTCCAGCTCCAGGGTATAACGAAGGTCCGCGCCACGGTTCGAGCGGCCGCGACCGCCGCCACCGAAGATGTCGCCGAACACATCGCCAAAAATGTCCGAGAAGCTCGCGCCACCACCGCCAAAACCGCCACCGGCCTGGCCATCGACGCCAGCGTGCCCGAACTGGTCATAGGCGGCCCGCTTGTTGGGGTCCATCAGCACGTCGTAGGCTTCGGTGGCCTCCTTGAACTTCGCTTCGGCGTCTGCGTCGTCCGGGTTACGGTCTGGATGGTACTTCATGGCGAGCTTGCGATAGGCTCGCTTGATCTCCTTCTCGTCCGTATCCCGGGTAACGCCGAGAACGTCGTAGTAGTCGCGTTTGGCCATGCTGGAAAAACCCTGTTAAAACCTGTCGGTGCTTACTGAAAAACCGGTCCCGCCTCGACGGGACCCGCTGCTCTGAAAGGCAGAAAACGCGGGAGCTTACGCTCCCGCGTTGTTCGCTTGCTAACGGCGCGATTTAGCGCTTGTCTTCGTCTTTAACTTCTTCGAACTCGGCATCTACCGCATCGTCTGCGCTACTGCCCTGCTCTTCGCCACCGGCCTGCTGGGCCTGGTCGCTCTGATCGGCGTACATCTTCTGGGCCAGCTCGCCGGACACTTCGGTGAGCTTGCGGGTCTTGGCCTCGATGTCATCCTTGTCAGAACCTTCCAGGGCTTCTTCAAGCTCCTTGATGGCGGCTTCGATCGTTTCTTTCTCGCTGTCGGTGACCTTGTCGCCGGCGTCGGTCAGGGTCTTGCGCACGGTGTGGACCATGGCGTCGCCCTGGTTACGGGCCTGCACCAGCTCCTCGAACTTGCGATCGTCCTCGGCATTGGCCTCGGCGTCGCTGACCATCTTCTCGATTTCGTCATCGCTCAGGCCGGAAGAGGCCTTGATGACAATGGACTGCTCCTTGCCAGTAGCCTTGTCTTTTGCCGATACGTTGAGGATACCGTTGGCGTCGATATCAAACGTCACCTCAATC
>JAJUHY010000129.1 GCA_029265735.1 Marinobacter segnicrescens
CCATGCCCGCCATTCCGTTCAAGATCATGATGAACGTGGGTAACCCGGACCGTGCTTTTGATTTCCAGGGGCTGCCGAATGAAGGGGTAGGCCTGGCGCGGCTGGAATTCATCATTAACCGCATGATCGGTGTTCACCCGAAAGCGCTGCTGAACTATGACAGCCTGCCCCGGGACGTCCGTCAGACTGTCGAGAAGCGCTTCTCTGGCTATGCTTCTCCGGTGGATTTCTACGTAGACAAACTGGTTGAAGGAATTTCTACCCTGGCGGCGGCTTTCCATCCCAAGAAAGTCATCGTGCGGCTGTCGGACTTCAAGTCCAACGAATACGCCAACCTGATCGGTGGAACCCTCTACGAGCCGGACGAAGAAAACCCCATGCTCGGCTTCAGGGGTGCATCCCGATATATCTCTGAGACCTTCCGGGACTGCTTCGAACTGGAGTGCCGGGCGCTGAAGCGTGTCCGTGATGAAATGGGCTTCACCAACGTTGAGATCATGGTGCCGTTTGTACGTACCGTGGGTGAGGCTGGCCAGGTTGTGGAGCTGCTGGCGGAGAATGGTCTGAAACGCGGCGAAAACGGCCTGCGTCTGATCATGATGTGTGAACTGCCGGCTAACGCCATCCTGGCGGATCAGTTCCTGGAGCACTTTGATGGTTTCTCCATCGGCTCCAACGATCTGACCCAGCTGACCCTGGGGCTCGACCGGGACTCAGGCATCATCGCCCACCTGTTTGATGAGCGGAATGATGCGGTCAAAGCGCTGCTTTCCAATGCCATTCAGGCCTGTAAGCGGGCCAACAAGTACATTGGTATCTGCGGTCAGGGGCCGTCCGATCATCCGGATCTGGCCAAATGGCTGATGGATGAGGGCATCGACACTGTGTCTCTCAACCCGGACTCTGTGCTGGATACCTGGTTCTTCCTGGCGGACGAGAAAATTGACTGAGCGCCTTGTGCGCATCAAGAGGAGACGGACAACGTGAATATCGTAACTCCCGATATCTGTGACGATCACCCAGAGGTTCAGGTGGTTGAGCCGGGCTTTCGCAACTTTGGCGGCGTTGATGCCTTTGGCGGTGAGGTCGTCACCGTAAAGTGTTTCGAGGATAACTCCGTCGTCAAGGAGCAGGTGGCGACACCAGGCAACGGCCGCGTTATGGTGGTTGACGGTGGTGGCTCCAGGCGGGCAGCTCTGCTGGGGGATATGCTGGCAGAGCAGGCGGCATCAAACGGCTGGGCCGGACTGATTATCTACGGCTGCATTCGCGATGTGGATGTTATCGGCAAAACCCGGCTGGGTGTGCAGGCGCTGGGCACCCATCCCCGTAAGACGGAAAAGAAAGGGGTTGGCGATCTGAACGTTCCGGTCACTTTCGGTGGTGTTACCTTCCGCCCGGGTCAGTACGTCTACGCGGACAACAATGGCATCGTAGTGTCTGAGAAAAAGCTCGGCTGACTGTCACTGCTGCTGTGACGTTAGACCAGAAATCCCCGGAGGAATGGATCACTCGCCGGGGCTTTCTGCGTATTCGTACTCTGGTTTAGTGCCTGACCTTCTCGATGGTAACGCCCAGCAGGAAATCGTCGTCACTGGGTTGCGTGCGCAGCACGCGGACCTCGGTTTCGAATGGGGGGAACTGGTCGCTGGTGGCTGGCAGCAAGGTATGTAGCAGAGTGCCTTCCGGAATGTACTCGGCGACCTGGAGCTGCATACCGGTGCCGCTCAGATCCCGACAAATACCGGTGAATGTCCGTCCGTTTCCATCCGTAATCTGAATCTCGGAATTGACCTGCATGCGGTGAAAGTCACGTTTTTCTGAGTAGTTCCTCATGGTCATCGACATGGCTACCTCTTCCCTGTTGTGGTCCGGGGGCTGGGTTTGCCAGCCCTCCTTAAGTCCTTTTAGTGGCCCCGGGCCGATTCGTCAACGAACCCGTGCCATAACCTGCCTATCAAACCATACAAATGTCAGAACGAGTGTGAACAAGTCTTCAGAATGAGCACGTAAGGGAAGGCGATGGAACCTCGTTCGCAGGCGAGGGCCGACAAAGGCCTGACGGGTATCAGGCCCAGGAGTCGCTCTTCTTGCTGGGTTTCAGCCAGGGCAGGATAACAGCGAGGAACATGCCCAGAATCAGCAGGCCCGCTCCCAGCAGCATGAAGTCGGATTCCTTGCGGGCTTCCAGGCGCTCAACTTCCGCCGTCAGCACCTCTACTTCATTGCGAAGGCGCTGATTGCTTTCCTGGAGCTCCCGGTTACGGCGGTCCAGGTTGAGCGCGTTGGCGGAAACGGTACGGATATCTTCCAGCTCGGCGCTCAAATCCTCAACCTGACTTTCCAGTTGCTGTTCCCGGGAGGAAAGCTGATCACGCTCACCAGAAATTTCGCTCATGCGGCCCTGGAGCTGCTGTAGTTCGCTGCGGGCCTGCTCGAGTTCGCGGTTGGCCGCGTCCAGGCGGTCGCGGGCGATGGGCTGGTTGGTGAGGTAACGGGTGAGTACCCAGCCTTCCAGCCCCTGGCTCGTGCGAATCCTGCTGTAACCGGTTTCCTCGGACTGCTCGACCAGGGTTACCGCTGTGCCACTGCGCAGGCCACTATGCAAAATCCGGTACTGGGTACCCTGACCGCTGCGAACTGGCGCGTAAAAGGTGTCATCAATATACACAGTACGGGCCTGGGCGAGGCCACTGGTCAGCATCAGGGCCAGCAGACACACAGCCACAAGGCCGGACCTGGCGGTCATATGAAAACAGGTTACAGCATTAGCCATCACAGCGTTGATCCTGACAGTTGAAATAAGAGGAGGTGGGACGCCCAGCGCCATTGGGCACATTGCGCTCAGGCTCCCGCGCCGGCAATTTTGTCACACCAAGGAAGCGGATCAAGTCGCCGCTTATTAAAAAACGCTCATGGAGTCAGGGGTGTGACCGGGTGCCGTTCAGGGTAGAACCACCTTGAACGGTTTGACTGAAACCCGGGAATAAACGCCGGCGGCGACGTAAGGGTCGGCATCAGCCCAGTTGCGGGCGTCTTCCAGTGAGTCGAATTCCGCAATCACCAGACTGCCGGTAAAGCCTGCCGCTCCGGGCTCGGGCGTATCCAGCGCCGGGTGAGGACCGGCTACCAGCAGACGGCCTTCATCTCTCAGGGCTTCCAGTCGCGCCAGATGATCCGGCCGCGCTTTGGCTCGCAAGGGCAGGCTATTGGCGACGTCTTCGCTGATAATGGCGTAGTACATGGGGTTCTGGTCCTCCGGCTGTTGCTGGAACGGCGAGCGGGCCGGAACATGGTAGACTGTCCGCCAATGCCTTGAACCCACTCAGGATATCCCGTGACTATACCTCAGGCCCAGCGCCAATGCATCGACCTGCACTGCCACAGCACCGCTTCGGACGGAGCACTTCCGCCCCGTGAGCTGGTAGCCCGTGCAGCGGAGCAGGGAGTGACTCATCTCGCTCTAACCGACCACGATACCCTGGCCGGAGTTGATGAAGCCCGGCTCGCGGCGGCGGACCATGGCCTGAGTCTGATTAACGGCATCGAACTGTCCTGTGTATGGCATAAACAGACGATTCATGTGGTCGGACTGGATATGCGGGACGAGGATGTGGCCTTTGCAGGTCATGTGGCTCAGCAGCAGCAAAATCGGTGGCAACGGGCCTCGGCCATTGCCGACAAGCTGATCCGGCATGTGACTGACTGTGGGCCCGATATTCTCGAGCAGGCGACTGCCCATGCCGGAGGGGAAGTACCAGGGCGCCCTCATTTTGCGCAGGCGCTGGTGGCACAGGGAGCGGTCAAGGACAATAATCAGGCTTTTCGCCGTTACCTGGGCACAGGCAAGCCTGGTGACGTCAAGGCCTTCTGGCCGGAGCTGGAAGAGGTGGTGCAGTGGATAACCGCCGCCGGTGGAATCGCCGTGCTGGCGCACCCAAGGAAGTACAAGCTGACCGCAACCCGATTGCGGAAGCTGGTAACGGACTTCATGGAGGCGGGCGGCACCGCCATCGAAGTGATCACCTCGGGGCAGTCCAGTGGTGATACGGGGTTTCTGGCGGAGCTGTGTCGTCGCCATTCTTTACTGGCATCCCAGGGCAGTGACTTTCACTTCCCCGGTGCCAGCTGGTGTGAGCTTGGCCGTATTCCGGCGTTGCCGGAGGGCCTGACACCCGTGTGGGAGCACTTTCGCAGCCCGGTCGGCCGGTAACCCGGTGGCCTGAACCGGCTGCGCTCGTGGATCTCAGTCGGGTGCGTGGAAATGCAGATACAGGTCGGTGAGGGCATCGGGAATGGCATCAGCCATTTCCTGCGCCACTTTTTCATCTTCTCGGGCTTTGCGGAAGTCTTCGTCATCAAACAGGCCTGACAGGGTCAGCATGGGCACCAGCAGCTCCGCCGTGCCGGCTTCGTCGCCTTCCAGCCACTCGTCCTCATGCTCCAGGAAACTGTCTACAAACCCGGCGCACCAGTTTTCCAGCGCGTTCATGGGGTCGCCGTCCTCCGGCTCCGGCAGTTCCAGTGACTGGCCCATATCCAGAGAGTGGGCCAGGGTCTGGGCCAGCTGGCCGGTCAGACGGGCGAATTCCGCCGGTACATCATCCGGGGCTACGGAGTCCTGGCCGGTTGCCAGCCGGAAAATCTCGGCAGCATCCAGCGGGTGAGGTCCGACAACGCTGGCACAGACCACGCCGTGGAGTCCGAAGAAGTCCAGTGAATCCTCTCCCCAGGGTTCCGCAAAGAGGATTTCTTCCAGTACTTCGATTTCATCATTATTCAGCATTCAACTGCTCCCGGCACAATGCCTTGGTGGGGCTCCCCGTTACACTGCTGTGTAGCCGGGGAGCTTGCAACGCTTACTGGTCGGAGTTGTCGGCTCCATCACTTTTGCCATTGCCCTGACCGGAAGCGGCACTCTCGCCGGCGGCGGCTGCCCGACGGGCGGCTTCAGCAGCGCGCTGGCGCTTGCGAACTTCCCGCGGGTCATTATAGGCCCGCCCCGGAGTTACCGGAACTTGCAGCTCGGCCGGAGCGGCTTCGGCGGGTTTCTCCTGCTCGGGCTTGTCCGTACCGGTTTTCTCGGCAGGAGTTGCAGCCGTCACGGGCAAACCTTCCGGATTACTGTTCACAGGCTTCGCGACCGGAGTAGCTTCGACATCCTGTACAGGTGTGGGCTGAGCAGACTGCTGGCTGGTCGGAACCTCTGGAGCCGTCTGGGAAACGGCTTTCTCTGGCTCGGCCTTCGCCTTCTCTGGCTCAGCCTTTGTTTCCGCTGGCTGGGCTGCGACATCGTCATCGTCCTTTTGCTGGACGGGAGCTGCTTCCGCCACCACAGCCGGCTTCTTATCCGTTTCAGTTTCAGGCGCCGCTGTCGGCTCTTGCACCACTGAGGGCTCTGGTGCCGCTGAAGGCTCTCCCCCCGCTGAAGGCTCTCCCCCCGCTGAAGGCTCTGGCGCCGCTGGCGTTTCCTCCGTGGCTGACCTGGTGCTCTGGTCGTTGCGGTTGCCGCTGTCGCCGCGACTGCTGTTCCGTGGCTTGCGGGCCCGACTACGACCTTTGCGCTCAGAAGGCGCTTCGGTCTTGTCGCTGCCAGTGGCTTCTGCCGCTTCACTGTCCGGTTTCTTCTCGTCCTGTGCAGCTGCTTGTGTTTGTGGACGCTCAGGTTGTTCTTTCTTGCGCGGCTCAGGCTGTTCAGTCCGCTTGTCAGCCTCAGGCTGCTCAGCTTGCTGTTCCGCATTGGCCTTAGGCTTTTCCACCGCCTCGGTGGCGAGAGCAGTTTCCGGAATGAAGGCCGGCTCTTTCATAACCTCGGCTTTTGGCTCAGGTGCCCCTTTTTCTTCGGTGACCGCTACATCGGTTGCGTCGGAGCGGGTGTCCCGGTCGACCGGTTCGCCCTGATGCTTCTCCATGCGCTCTGCCTTACGGGTTGCAGGCGTACTGGCCGGGTTCTCAGCCGGTGATCCGTCTCTGTTTCGGCTGCGCCGGGCACGCCGGGGCCG
>JAJUHY010000137.1 GCA_029265735.1 Marinobacter segnicrescens
ATTTTCCAGCCCGCTGGTGACGTAAGCGTACTCGTCGTCCTGATAGGCAAGCTCAACCTGCTGGCGGAAAATCCGGTTGGCCTCCCCTACTACCCACACCTCATTCTGCTCTACCAGTGAGGTGCGTGGAATGCGGGCTACCTGGTCAATGGTCCTTCCCCTGATCGCAGCTTCCAGGTAGACCCGGGGCTCCAGCGGTATGGCCCCGGAATCCGGGTCAACCTCGGCAATGAGCCAGGTCATCTGATTGCTGCTGACACCACTTTCGCGGCGGGTGATCATGCCGTCCCACTGGCGGTCGCGGCCGCCAAACTGCCCTGTCAGCAACACCGGCACGGCCAGCTCGCCGTCCGGAGTCTCAACGGCCACCGCCATCAGGTCCAGCCAGTCGTTGCGCACCGGCAGTCGGACCTCCATTCTGCGGGAACTGAATAACTCCCCAAGAGCTTCCCCCGCGCCAACCGTCTGGCCCACCGTCACCCTGACCTGTTCCAGGCGACCGCTGAAAGGTGCTTTTAGCGTGGCGCGGTCACGATCGTTCACCGCCTGGGCCAGCGCGGCACGGGCAAGCTCAACCCGGGCCCTGGCTTCCCGCAGCTGGGGTATGTTCAGTGCGAAGTCGGTTGCGTTCTGTCCGGGACGGCGCCTGGCCATGGTGGCATTGGCTTCTGCCTGTTCCAGATGGAGCCGTCCCGCCTCCAGCTCATGCCGGCGTTGAGCGACCTCCAACTCAAAGGGCGCCGGGTCCAGACGCACCAGCACCTCACCGGCCTCGACCCAGGCACCGCTGGCCATACTGTCGCTGACTTCGATGATTTCGCCACCAGCCCGGAACGTAAGGCTGAGGCGGTCACGGGCACGGGCGGTCCCCTGGCTTTTCAGCACCAGCGTCACCGGCGCCAGCTGTACATGATGGACAGCCACTTCCGGGGGGACCAGCGGCGGTGCGTGGGTGACCGTATCGGGCGCGCCACGGTAAACGGCTGTCAGCGCCAGCACCAGCAGCGCCAGTATCCAGGCGGATGCATAGCGGGGGTCCGTCACCCAACGGGCGAAAAACGCTTTCACCGGTCTCATTGCTGCGACTCACTCCTCCATGAGATAACGCCCCGGGTACACCGGGTGGCCAAAAACTAACCGGCCACACGATAGCAGCCCCGCTCCGCCTGCATCATCTGCCCAGTGCCGGAAGTGCGGACCGGTTCGCCCTAAAATCTCTGTTAGGAACAGCCCCGGACGTGTCGCACTTCACGCCTGTATGAATGTACGGCACCGGAAACGTGCACCCTGTCACGTTCATGTAACCCCTGAATTAACCTGTTCGTGACCATCTGGTAACGCCCCCGGATCGCAGCTGAACATTGAGATGGCGTCCACAACGCGGGCCCGTCCGCCCGTGCTAAAACAGCGACCGACTTTCTGCGGTTGCGGATCGTTTTCGCCCGGTATGCCCAGCCGTCCTGACCGGAAACCCATCAAAAGGAGGTGAACCATGCCCCGCATTATGCGAACACTGGTTTCCAGGGGATTCTTGTACTTTTTCGTGCTATTGGCGGTGATTGCGATCGCTGCCTTCGACTATGACAGCAGCCGGCTGTTTCTGTGGTTCCTGCTGCCCTACTACGCCATTGGCCTGCTGTTGCAGTTTGTAATGCCCAAGCACCAGCAGCCGCTGGAATCCAATGAACTGGCAACAGATCTGGTTTCCAATGCGTTCATGTTCCTGCTTAGCGGTGTCCAGAATCTGATGGTGACGCTGCTGTTCGGACTGGCGTCATCCAGCCTGCTGATCCATTTCGGCCTGCTGGCCCCGTCGTTCGGCCTGTCGAATCTGCCCATGTGGGCACAGGTCATCTGTGGCCTGCTGATTTTCGATTTCATGTTCTACACCACCCACCGACTGGCTCACACCATTCCGTTTCTCTGGAAGCTCCATTCCGTGCATCACAGTGCGCATCGGGTGACGCTGATGAATGCGTACCGGGTTCATCCCCTTGATGTGGTGGTGCGGCGGTTCATCCCGGTTTTCGTGCTGTTACAGTCCGGCATCAGCCAGGAAGGCTTTGTAGCGGTGGCCGTGATTGGCAGCGTGCTGGCAACGATCACCCACCTGAATGTCGACCTTCGCCACGGCGCTCTGAACTATCTGATCGGTACCAATGAGGTTCATCGCTGGCACCATTCCACGCGGTATCGCGAAGCAAAGAATTTCGGCGGGATCATGATCTGGGACCACCTGTTCGGCACCTTCTACCTGCCGAAGGACCGGGACATGCCAGACCGTATCGGCTTGTCTCATGAAGGGGATTACCCGGTGCATCATTACTGGCAACAACTGCTGTATCCCTTCCGCCGGCGCCGGCCTGAACCAGCGCCGCCGCCCCACGCCACCCCTGCTGCTGGCAGCCCGGAACCGGTGGTATCCAAATAACATGGCATCCCGCCTCTTCGTTCCGGAGAGGCGGTACCACTCGTCAAATACCGGCGAACAGAGCCTTGAAAGCCTGCCGGTCGCGGCGGCCCAGAATTAGATGGAGATCAACGCTGTTATCTCCCCCGGCGGTGGGAACGATCTTGACCATGCGGAAAGGGGTCGCGACAGGGGTATACCAGCTGGGCTTGCCGGTACCAAAGTCAGCGTCATAGACCGGCAGCGCACAGTAGTTGTTCTGCATGAAGCCGCCATCGAGACTGCGGCGGACGGATCGTGGCAGCAGCTGACCAATGGTACGCTCACGGCGCATACGTTCCATAAAGCCAAGGTATCCCTGCCAGTCTTCCGTGTCGGGACGGACTTCCGGCCGCCTCAGTTTTCGCGCCAGACCTGAGACACTCAGGGTCGCCAGATCCCGGGCACCGAACTCCCGCTCCTCCTGTCCGATGGCATTCCCGAACAGGCGCTTTGGCAGCTCCATGGCGCGTTTGAAACGGAAGTCGACGACCAGACCCACACACAAGCCCTGCCGATACTGGCGGACCTCAGCAATGGTCTTGAGGCAACGGGCAGTAATCAGATCAACATCACTGACAACCGGACCATCCGGAAACTCCTGCTCGTAGGCCGCCCGCAGGGACTCCAGATAGCGACCGGGCAACCGGAAGATCTGCAGCCGGTTGTCCAGCGCCTGTCCAGCCAGACGCAGGTAAAGTCCCCAGCGTTGCAGTGCTGGTAAGTGCTGAACGTCCTGCCGGTGATAGGCGATCTGCTGGAAGTGGTAGCTCTTATCCAGCAGTAACGACCGATCAATAACCGGCTCTGGCGCTCCCTCACCCCGGGCCAGCCGGGCCCAGTCCTGAACCAGCATCCAGATGCTGCTGCCATCAATAAGGCAGTGTGCCGGCGCCATGGTGCATATGGCCCCGCCGTCCGTGTAGCGATACACCCGAACGCTCAGAAGCGGCGTTTTGGCCCGATAGATCGTCCACGGCCATACCGTCTGGTAGTAGCGACGGATGAAGTTTTGATGGGGATAGTCCGGCCCGTAGGGCGGCATGGGGCCGTCCACGTCATAGATACTGAAGGGCACGCCCGAGTCGTCGGAATCGATAAAGGCATAGCCGGCAGAGTCCTTTCGCAGGCGTCCTGCCGCAAGGGGATAGGTTTTCAGCAGCTCTGCAAGTGAACGCATCATGCAATCCACATCCAGACCCTGAGGATAGGTGTAAAACAGCGGCACGGTCACCATGCCACTGAACATATCGGGGCCCGTCAGATACTGTCTGGGGGCCTGAACACCGCCCCGAATGGTGTGTTGCGAGACAAGGGTTGTCCGCTGTCTGTCCATGGCCTGTTTCTCTCGTCCTGAGTCAGTGGTGGGGCGGAGCTTCCATTGCGACGCCACCACAATCCGACGGATGAGTATAAAAACCGCAGCTATGCCCGCAACCCGCTTGCGCCATTTCTGGGAGCCCCTTGGCATCCGCGGTTTCACGAACAATCGGTAATGCCGCGATGGGAACCAGACCACGGTTGCCCTGCCCCGTCACTGCTGCAATACCTGCCCTTCAGCCACAAACGCCGGTCAGCCCGGCCAGGAACACCCTATGGATACAATGGCAGCGGTAAAGCTGATCTCTCCGGCCCTGCTGTTTGCGCTGACGCTGGGCATGGGCATGACACTCGGCACCAATGACATCCGGCAGCTGTTCAAAAGTCCCCGGGCGGTGGCAGTCGGCCTGTTCTGTCAGATGGTGCTGTTGCCGCTGACCGGACTGGTTCTGGTCACACTGGTGCCCGTTTCGCCCCAGGTGGCGGTCGGCGTGCTGCTACTGACGTTCTGCCCCGGCGGCGCGGGTTCCAACATTTCCTCCTTGCTGGCCCGGGGCGACGTCGCGCTGTCCATCAGCCTGACCCTGCTTAGCGGGTGCCTGATCGTTATTACGCTGCCGTTACTGACTCACTGGGCCATGACGTTCTATCTGGGAGAAGGGCTGGATCAGTCACTGCCCCTGGGTGACACCATCATCCGTCTGATCGGGCTGGTCCTGGTGCCGGTAATGCTGGGTATTCTGGTCCGGCACCGATGGCCGGCCTTTGCGGCCAGAATGGAGCCCCGCGTACGTATCGCCGGATTCATTCTGCTCTCGGGAATGATCGCCGGGGTTCTGGTGAGCGAGTATGAGACCTTCCTCACCTACAGCGCAGAGGCAGGTACCATCGTGACGCTTCTGTGTGGAACCGCGATGGCCCTGGGCTGGCTCTGTGCACGACTATTCCGGCTCAACCGCGCCCAGAGCACCAGTATTGTTATCGAAGTCGGCATTCAGAACACCTTGCTGGTGCTGGTCATCGCGGGACTACTGGACCTGGCCTGGCTGACCATACCGGCCATGGTGTACGTGGTGGTCAGCTCCGCCCTGCTGCTGGTCGTCATCGCCTGGGCAAACCTCTCCCCGGGCCGACCGGCACCGGCACCGGCCTCGTCTCATGCCCGGCACTCCGGAAGCTGAACGCTTCGTATTGTGCACGCGGGGCAAGGGACTGCTATCGTATCTGACACAGACACGACGGAGGATGCCTTGACCAACCCTACCGAGAACTGGAGCAGTCTTACCCCCGGAGAGGCCATCAAACTGCAACGGAAGATGGCCAGCAAGGTAATCCTCCGGGACGATCTGCCTGAGGTAGAGACTGTGGCCGGGGTAGACGTCGGCTTTGAAGACAGGAACACCGCCCGGGCCGCCGTCGTGGTACTTCGCCTTGCCGACCTGGAGCCGGTGGATTACACAATAGCCCGGTTGCCGGTCGCCATGCCCTATATTCCCGGGCTGTTATCGTTCCGTGAGTGCCCGGTCATTCTGGACGCACTGAGCCGCCTGAACATCCAGCCCGACCTGTTGCTTTGTGATGGCCAGGGCATCGCACACCCCCGGCGCCTCGGAGTTGCTTCCCATACCGGCATCCTTACCGGCCTGCCCGCCATCGGTGTCGGCAAAAGCCGGCTGACCGGTACACACGATCCGGTGCCGGATGAAAAAGGCGCCTGGATGCCGCTGATGGACAAGGGCGAGACCATCGGTGCAGTACTACGCACCCGGGCCGGCGTAAAACCCCTGTATATCTCACCCGGCCACCGGATCAGCCTGGAGACCAGCATCCGGTTCGTCATGGCTTGCGTTACACGCTACCGCCTGCCGGAAACCTCTCGCTGTGCCGATTGCTTAGCGTAAGCCCTTGGACAACGCTGGCTGG
>JAJUHY010000172.1 GCA_029265735.1 Marinobacter segnicrescens
ATTATCGTCATAGAAGGCACCTTCGATACGGAGTGGCTCGGCTGTTCCATTAAGCCAAGTGATCGTTCCCGAGTTTTCCTCGACCCGGATTCCGGCGAAGTGAGGATTAGTAGATAGCTGTGTATTGAGCGCATCAGCCAGTCCACTGGCGTCGGTAGATGATCCTGCAGCGATCGAGAGTGTTTCGCCGTTAATCCTACCTTCGAATCCAACATTCGGAAAGGCGAGCCCCCCCACAACGGAGTCAGCACCGGCTTCTGACACGGTGAGGTTTGCAAACCCTACTGTATGAGCCAGAACACCCCCAAGCATATTCCCCTTGGCATCCAGGCCAGACACGCCAATAGTCTCACCGGAGTTGGCACCTACCTGGAATGTCTGAGTCCCCAAAGTACCGTCCAGTACTTTCAGCCCGTTAAAGCTGGTCTGGGCGGCGATACGGTCGATTTCTGCGATTCGCTGCTGCACTTCCTGGTTCAGCGCCTGCCGGTCGGAAAGGCTGTTGGTAGCGTTGGCCGCCTGTACCGCAAGCTCACGGATGCGTTGAAGGTTAGAGGTCACCTCATCCAGTGCGCCCTCAGCGGTCTGTGCCAGGGAAATGCCATCGTTGGCATTGCGCCGGGCCATGTTCAGACCGGTGATCTGTGATTCAAAACGGGTTGAGATTGCCAGCCCGGCGGCATCGTCTTTCGCAGAGTTGATCCGCAAGCCGGACGACAGACGCTGCAGCGCGACGTTGGCATCGCCCTGCGATGCGCTCAGGTTACGCTGAGCGTTCAGTGACGCAATGTTGGTGTTGATGACCTGAGACATAACTCTTCTCCCTGCTCAGAGATGCCGACGGTATTCCCGATGGGGAAATCTCTGCCGGCGCAAATTCGGTAAATTGCTGTTTGTCAGATCTCAAGCGAAGGGTGTGCCAGTTTTCGAAAAGTATCTTTAATTGGCTGATTTAAAATGCTTTTATTTTTTCGCGTGAAGGTCTGGCCCAGGGGGCGCCAGAAATTCGACAGGGGGAAGGGAAGTAGATTGCCGCTTTTTCGGCCAGTCAAAAAGAAGTCGGATCACGGAGGAACGGTTCAGCCCCGATGATCCCGGGGCTGAACCTGTTATGCCTCAACAGTACGCTGCTATAACATATACATCAGGTAGTAAACCAGCACTCCTGCGGTGTAACCGGTAAAGGCCAGCAGTGTCACGTGCTTGATGTACCAGAAGAAGCCGATCTTCTCCATGCCCATCGCAGCCACGCCGGCCGCCGAACCAATGATCAGTGCACTGCCCCCGGTGCCAGCGCAGAAGGCCAGCAGCTCCCAGAACCTGCCGTCCGTGACGAACTGGCTTACCCATTCCAGTTCGGGCGCGGCAGTAGACGCAAGCGCGCTCTCAGTAACCAGCGGGTACATTTTCATTGCGCCCGCGACCAGCGGAACGTTATCGACTACAGCGGACAGCAGGCCGACCACATAGTTAATGGCAAACACATTGCCGAGCCCATCCCGCAGGGCGACTGCTATCTGGCCCAGGTGGCCAGCGGTGGCCAGGGCGGAGACCGCCAGCAGAATGCCGAGGAAGAACAGAATGCTTGTGGTATCAACCCGGTGCAGAATTCCCACTACTGACAGCGGGTGTTTGATTTCCGGTTTTTTGTTCCGGTGCATGATTTCTGTGACCACCCACAGTATGCCCAGGCCGAACAGAATGCCCATATAGGGGGGCAGTCCGGTGATGGTTTTGAACACCGGTACGGATATCAGCGCTCCGATACCTATGATCAGCACCGCGTTGCGCTCGGCTTCGGTAGTTTCATGACCACTGTCAGCCACGTGAGCGCGTACCCGTGGGCGTGGCGCGTTACCTTTCAGGCGGAAACTGAGGATCACCAGAGGAGCCAGCAGGCAGACCAGACTGGGCACGAACAGTGTAACAACTACCTGCTGAGCCGTAATCTGGCCACCAATCCACAGCATGGTCGTGGTGACGTCACCTATGGGCGACCAGGCACCACCGGCGTTGGCGGCGATAACCACCATACCTACATAAAGCCAGCGCTCCGGGCGGCCACGCACCAGCTTTCGCAGCAGGGAAACCATAACAATCGTCGTGGTCAGGTTGTCGAGTACAGCGGACAGGAAAAAGGTCAGCAAGCTGATAATCCACAGCAGTGAAACCCGCTTGCGTGTCTTGATGCGGTCGGTAATGACCTTAAAGCCTCCGTGGGCATCAATCAGCTCGACAATAACCATTGCACCCAGGAGGAAAAACAGGATTTCTGCAATTTCCCCCAGATGATGGCGTAAAGTCTCGACCGCATAGCCGGATGCGTCAGCGGCCTGACTGCCACTTTGTTCCAGAGCGGGCAGTATCTGGTCCGCGCCCAGTACCAGCACGGCCCAGGTCAGAGCCGCCGTCAGTATGGCGGAAGCCGCCTTATCAAGCTTGAGCGGATGCTCCAGCGCAATGCATAAATAGCCAACGACAAAAATGATTGCCATCAAGGCATACATGGACACGACCCTCTGTTTATAGTTTTGGAAAGCACGAATCTTTGCAGGATGTAGTTGTTATGGCCTGCTGGCAGGTGGAGCAAATGGCTGCTGCAACCGAGGTTTTTACCCGCTCTTTGGTGACGGCCGATTTTGGCCTAACGGGTAGATTTTTGCCATGTCATTGGTCAAGTCCCGGGCGGCCGGACGGCGTGGATCGCTCAAGATGAGCCGGCGCCAGTCTCTGTCCCTGGGAAAGGCACCGGATTGCCGCTTTTCTGGTGCGGTCAGAAGGGGTATTGCCGGGGTGTCCGCTGAACGCTGACCCACTGAACCGTAGAGAACTCCTCCAGTGCCCAGTCGCCGTTGAATCGACCCAGGCCAGAATTTTTTTCACCGCCAAAGGGCAGGGCGGCCTCGTCGTTGACCGGCATATCGTTCACATGGATCATGCCGGCCCGTACCTGGCGGGCAAAGTCCAGGCCCCGCTCCAGGCTGCCGCTGAATACCGCGCTTGAGAGCCCGAACTCGGTACCGTTCGCCAGCTCAAGGGCGTGGGCCTCGTCACGTGCCTTCTGAATTCCGACAATCGGCCCGAAGATTTCCTCTGCGCTGAGCTCCATGTCCGGGGTGACATCGCCGAACACATGGGGTGGCAACAGCTGGCCGTCCGCCTCGCCTTCAAGCAACACGGTCGCGCCCTGAGCTTTCGCGCCGGCGATCTTCTTTAGCAGACCGTTCAGCTGAGATTCATTGATAATGGGGCCGATGGCGGTGTCCATGTCTGCCGGATCGCCGACCTTGAGTGTGCGAACCTGGGCAACAAAGGCTTCGACGAATTCGTCATAGCGGCTCTGGTCCACAATAATCCGGTTGATCGCCATGCAAATCTGTCCCTGATGCAGGAACTTGCCGAACACGGCGGCTTTCGCGGCCTGGGGCACATCGGCGTCATCCAGAACCACAAACGGGCTGTTGCCACCCAGCTCCAGCGCTACCTTTTTGATATGGGCACCACCAGTGGCGATACGTCCGATATTCTTGCCAACCGGGGTAGAGCCGGTAAATGAGATCATGGCGGGTACCGGATGAGCGACAAAGTCATCACCAATCTCCGAACCGGCACCGACGACCACGTTGAGCACGCCCGGTGGCAGCCCAGCCTCTTCAAAGATGCGGGCGATCAGCAGGCCGCCGGTTACCGGTGTGTCACTGGCTGGCTTGATCACCACCCCATTGCCCAGCGCCAACGCCGGTGCCACCGAGCGTTGGGATAAATGCAGGGGAAAGTTCCAGGGGCTGATCACGCCCACCACGCCAAGAGGGCGTCGGTAGACCAGGTTGTCCTTGCCGGGGATATCGCTCGGCATGGTGTAGCCGTGGGCCCGGCCCGGCATGCTGGCAGCCTCCAGGGTAATGGCCCGGACGCTGCCCCATTCCACGTTCGCCTTGAGCCGCGTGCTGCCAGACTCCCGGATCAGCCAGTCGATGATTTCGTCCTTGCGCTCATCAAAAATCGACACTGCCCGGTACAGAACCGCCGCCCGCGCTGAAGGCCCTTGCGCCGCCCACGCCTTCTGCGCCTCCTCCGCCTTGCGGTAGGCGATGTCCAGGTCTTCCGAGGTGGCCAGGCGGATGGTGGTCAGCTCCTCGCCGGAGTGGGGGTTTGTGACAGCACGGGTGGTCTCGCTGCTGCCTTCGCACCACTCTCCGCCCAGGGGTTGTAAATGCCAGTCTTTATATTGTGCAGCCACCTTGTCCCTCCGTTTCTTTGTCATCTGAATGACCGAGTGTAACGCAGATCGGGACTGTCAGGCTCTAAAGGCTGCTCGGCTGTCTCGGTGAACCAATACCATCACGGCTGATATCGAGAACAAGCCAAGTTCATTCGGATTTAGCCCGGCTTGGACAGTTCATTCGCCACTCTTCCAAAATCTGATGCGCTTCGGCGATGAGTTGCCGTTTCAGATGCAGGTTATTTTCCGTTGTTGTGATTTTCAGAAGAGTTTCCTCGTCGTATGGAACTTCGAACTCACAATTGCTGCTTGAGGTTCCTGATCGGCTGCAATAGGCGACATGGTACTCATGAATATTGCCTGGTATCCTGGCTGCGGGGTCCGGTTCCTGCTTAAGTACGTGCCAGATGGGTGGGTCAGGAAAATCATAGGACGATACCCTGATCATGCCTCCAGAGCCTACCACCTGAGTTCCCGCATCGGAGTATTCGCCATCTAGCCTTAGAACGTCGGCATGGACGCTTCCGGACTGACTGCGATTGATCCTGTACTCCGATGATCGTCTCACGCCAATAAATACAATGGCTGGCATGTCGCCGTGCACTGTTGCGTACTCTGGCAGGCGTTCGTTGATATATTCTGCAGAAAAAGCGACCTGAAAACTTCCGCCGGTTGATTTATCGCCCCTTGCAATACTAACGGCTGGTTTTG
>JAJUHY010000178.1 GCA_029265735.1 Marinobacter segnicrescens
ATTCCCAGCAGATTGGTTTTCTCGACAACAGCAGTCATGGTCAGTCTCGATCAGATAACGATCGGGGCGGCTGTTGCCGCCCCGGACAGCATCAGCCCCGGGGGCAGATTTCGCTGTCGTTGAAGAAGTAGGCAATTTCCCGCTCAGCAGAGGCAGCGGAGTCGGAGCCGTGAACAGCGTTGGCGTCGATGGTGTCGGCGAAGTCTGCGCGAATGGTACCCGGAGCCGCTTCTTTCGGGTTGGTAGCGCCCATCAGATCACGGTTCTTGAGAATGGCGCCTTCGCCTTCCAGGACCTGAACCACAACGGGACCGGAGGTCATAAACGCTACCAGATCACCAAAGAACGGACGCTCTTTGTGCTCAGCGTAAAAACCTTCCGCCTGCTCCTGGGAAAGGTGCATCATCTTCGCGGCGACAATTTTCAGACCGGCTTTTTCAAAGCGGCTGTAGATCTCACCAATAACATTCTTGGCAACGGCATCCGGCTTGATGATGGAAAGCGTACGCTCAGTGGACATAATCTTTGCTCCAGTTGGGTTTCAGGTGAAAATTCCGGCCTGAGATTATACGCAGTACGGGGCGGGCTGCCTACCAGTCGCCGCCACCGATGCGGATCCGTTCCGCCGGTTACACCGCAGAGCGACGCCGTTCCCGCAACCGCTCCACAACCAGAGCTACCTGACTGACGGCAAAATCCACCTCTTCGGCGGTGGTAAACCGGCCCAGAGAAAAACGAAGCCCCGCATGTGCCCGGGCCTCACTGAGACCGATGGCCGTGAGCACATAGGATGGCTCCATGGTAGCGGAAGCACACGCAGAACCGGACGATACTGCCAGTTCACGCAGGCCCAGCATCAGGGATTCTGCCTCTACGCCATCAAAGGAAAGATTGATGATGCCCGGGACCCGGTCGGTATCGTGACCGTTGCGGGTCACTCCCTCCAGCCCGTCTATGCCCGCCAGAAAACGGGTACGCAAGGCTTCAAGGCGATGTATTTCATCCTCGAGAGCCTCACCTGCAAGTTCAAAAGCCTTACCCATGCCAGCGA
Organism: Marinobacter segnicrescens; assembly: GCA_029265735.1. Lineage (GTDB taxonomy): Bacteria > Pseudomonadota > Gammaproteobacteria > Pseudomonadales > Oleiphilaceae > Marinobacter > Marinobacter segnicrescens_A. Next base: position 1,052 of record JAJUHY010000178.1, read on the forward strand.
TCTGATGGGTTGGCAGAGTTCCGGAGCGCATGCCCCGCTCATGCCCACCACCATGAATCTGCGCAGCGATTCTTACATCCGGTGAGCGTCGGACATAAAGTGCACCCACACCTTTGGGGCCGTAGACCTTGTGCCCCGACATGGCAATCAGGTCGGCACTCAGCGTCGCCACATCAACCGGCATCTTGCCTGCTGCCTGAGCTGCATCCACGTGGAAGAGCACGCTCCGCTCCCGCAGCATTCTGCCAATGGTGCCGATGTCATTGACGGTACCCAGCTCATTGTTTACCAGCATCAGGCTGACCAGCAGCGTTTCCGGGCGCAAGGCCTGCTCCACCTGAGCGGGTGCGATCTGGCCGGTGCTGTCGGGCTGCAACCGTGTGACCTCACAACCCTGAGTCTCCAGCCAGCTGCAGGTATCCAGTACGGCCTTGTGCTCAACGGCGGAGGTAATAATGTGTGGGCGCTGGCCGTCCTTGCGATTGGCTTCAACTGCGCCTTTAAGGGCGAGGTTATTGGACTCGGTAGCACCTGACGTCCAGACAATCTCTCTGGGGTCTGCACCGATAAGCTGCGCCACCTGACGGCGTGCATTTTCCACGGCAGCTTCCGCCTGCCAGCCGTAACCATGGGACCGACTGGCCGGGTTCCCGAACACCCCATCAAGGGTCAGGAAGCCTGCCATGATTTCAGCAACAGCAGGATCCACAGGCGTGGTCGCTGCGTAATCAAGGTATACCGGTGTTTTCATGCTCTGTTTCGGCTCAGGCGGGCGCCTGGTCTTCCAGACGCCTGGTATTGATCGTTTCGGCCAACTGGTCTTTCTTTGCCTGGTTATCCTGGCGGTTAGCGACCACCTGGACTTCCCGCTTGTTCATCAGATCGGCCAGACTGATACGGCTGAGGAACTGATGAATCTGGTTACTCAGGTCAGACCACAAGTGATGGGTCAGACACATCTCACCATTCTGGCAGTCCCCTTTGTGACTGCACCGGGTGCTGTCCAGGGATTCGTTGACGGCATCTACCACATCAGCGATGAAGACCTGATCGCTGGCGCGGCCGAGCCGGTAACCACCGCCCGGACCCCGCACGCTAGTGACCAGCTTTTCTTTTCTCAGACGGGAAAACCGCTGCTCAAGGTAAGAAAGGGAGATTCCTTGACGTCGGGAAATATCTGCCAGGCTGACCGGACCTTCATGACCATGAAGCGCCAGGTCCAGCATCGCAGTCACGGCGTAGCGGCCTTTGGTTGTCAGTCGCATAATGACAGCCCCCGACTAAAAGTTGACGGAATTCCAGCCGGTGAGTATGTATTAACCCTGCATTTTGGTCAAGTATTCACCGCTCTCCTGCCTTCCCCTCCTCTGCTCCCACCCCATTGTCCCGCTCTGCCGGATCGGCTGCACAGTCAAACTCGTCGATATCCAGCGGTGGCAGTCTGCCGTTCTCTGCGTACTCCTGGTTCACCTTCCGCAAGGCCGTACACATTTTTTCGATACGGTCGTCAACCGCGTGCATATGGTCCAGCAGGCTGCGCATGGATCGAGCCACCGGGTCAGGCATTTCTTCAGTCACCCCGTAGGCATCGAAACCCATCCGCTTCTCCATATCTTTGCGACGTCCGTCCTGGTCTTTTCTTTTCACAACCACCCGTCCCGGGATGCCCACCACCGTGGCTCCGGCCGGAACAGCTTTGGTCACGACTGAATTGGATCCGATCTTGGCACCTTCACCAACCTCAAACGGGCCAAGAATTTTGGCACCTGCTCCGATCACTACGCCGTTGCCGATGGTTGGATGGCGCTTACCCTTGTTCCAGCTGGTGCCACCCAGGGTTACCCCCTGATACAGGGTGACGTCGTCGCCAATGACGGCAGTCTCACCGATCACGACGCCCATCCCATGGTCGATAAAAAACCGGCGACCAATGGTAGCGCCCGGGTGAATCTCAATACCGGTCAGCCAGCGGGAAAAGGTGGAGATGGATCGCGCCAGCCATTTGAAGCCAGCATTCCAGACGCGATGAGCAAGACGATGCAGCAACAGAGCATGCAGGCCCGGATAGTTGGTCAGCACCTCAAACGTATTACGGGCCGCCGGGTCCCGGTGAAACACGCTGCGAATATCTTCTCTGAGTCGCTCAAACATCTGTCTGATCCTGTTTGCGTTGGCCCTCACCCCGGCCCGTTGCCGAAGTGGACTTCTGTACCGCCGTCAGTACGCCTCTGAGGATATTAACCTCGATCTGATCCAGCTGTGTCCGCTGAAACAGCCGGCGTAACCGCGTCATCAGCTGACGGGATTTATCCTGCCGATGAAATCTGATTTCTTTAAGGGTGGTTTCCAGGTGGGCAAAAAACCCTTCGAGCTCCGCAAGCGTAGCAGGCGGCATATCCCAGCCTTCATCATCTGGCCCGGCAATAGCCCTGAGTTGCGGATTCTCGCTGGCGTTTTCAAGCCCCCGCAGATACTCCATCCGGATTTCATAGCACATCACCTGTACTGCCATGGCCACATTCAATGAACTGTAGTCAGGATTGGTCGGAATATGGACATGAACCTGGCAGCGATGCAGCTCATCGTTGGTCAGGCCACTGCTCTCACGCCCGAACACCAGCGCGACCTGACCCTTACCATGGTACTCCCCTACCTTCCGGGCTGCATCCGGCGGTGACACGACCGGCCAGGGAATGGTTCTGCCCCGGGCGCTGGTACCCATTACCAACACACAGTCTGCAATGGCCTCATCCAGCGTGGCGACTACCTGAGCGTGATCGAGCACATCTGACGCCCCTGCGGAACGGGCGTAGGATGTCTCGTCTGGAAACGAAGAAGGATTGACCAGCCAGAGATTGCCCAGCCCCATGTTCTTCATGGCGCGGGCGACGGCGCCGATGTTGCCGGAATGAGTTGTCTCCACCATAACGATGCGGACATAGTCCCTGGCGGGGAGATCAAAAGTACTGGGCAGTGCAGATTTACGCATGGGCTACGGGTCCCGGCGGTCTCGGACGGACGAAAATTAAGGGCGCATACTACCAGATGAGCGCTGTTTTTTAACGCCGGAATTGGCAGCCCACACAGCCCAGGTCAGACCATGGCGGTCTTTACGGACAGCAAATAGTTTCAAGGCCCGACGGCGATTTGCTATGATCGCGCCTTTGACCACTCCTGAAACTGAAGAATCTGATGCAACCAGCCATTAAAATGGCCCTGCGCGTCGCGCGCCAGGGTGCAGACTATCTGAAAGCCCACTTCGAACGCCAGGATATGGGCGGCGGCAACGCCGACGATCGCCGGCGTCAACTGGACAGAATTACCGGCAATATTTACGAGAAGTTTGCCGAACAGCTGCAAAAGGCCTACAAGGACCATTACTTCGCTCCGGCTGGTGACAGCAACGCAGACGGCCATCCGCTAAGCTGGCATATCTTCCCGGTAATCGGTAGTGACAATCTGCTTCGCGGAATTCCGGATTTCGTACTGGCACTGGTCCAGAAGAAAGACGGCCGCACCGAAAACCTGCTGATGATTAATCCGATAACTGGCGAAGAATATTCCGCAAGCCGGGGCCGGGGGGCCGCCCTTAACAGCCGCCGGATCCGGGTCAGTGAAGTGCGTCATCTGAATGAAGCGGTGGTGGTAACCAACCTGCTTGACCAGGCACGGGGCACGGAAGAGCCTCTGGTCTGGGGTGAGCTGTCGGCCGGCCTGGCTTCCCAGTCAGCCCAGTTCCGCAGCACCGGGTGTAGCGTACTTGACATCGCCAGGGTTTCC
>JAJUHY010000127.1 GCA_029265735.1 Marinobacter segnicrescens
ATTCTGCTGGCGTCTGGTATCCCTTTCATCGCGCAGAATCCTACCTGGGCCGGTCCGATTTTTGTCGTGTTTGGTGGGGTCGCGGGAATGATGCTAGGCGGGCTCTTTACGATCCGGCCGGATCATACTCTTTATACGCAAAAGGCACGTTCAGCGCTGCGTAAAGGCAGATATGTGGTGGCGGTTCATGCCCGTGGCCGTGACCAACTGAACGAAGCCAAGCAGTATCTCGACGCCCGGCATATTCATACCGTTCAGAGTTTTTGAAGTACTAGCGGGTGAGTGAGCGGAGCCGGGTTCGATGACTCGGCTCCGGCTAACCCCGGATTTGTCATAAGTTTCCAGCCAGCCCCGCAGGCACGAACAACATGCGCTCGTTAAAGGGATCCTGCACACCACTCTTTTTTGGTCTCTTCAGGATTGACTTGCGGCTCATTCACTTTTTGACCAGTGCTGGTAGAACACTCATTACTACCACACGTATAGCCAACGGCACGGTCTACCTCACCATAATCCTGAATGAGATCCGTCGGAATCGACTGTAGCGATGGAGAAAAAACGGTTAGAGCGCTTGGCATTGCCAAGAATCTTGAGAATTTCAGGCCAGTACTTTTCCATTTCCATATATCCTACTCCTTCAGGTTGAGTGGTCCATTTTACTGCTTTTTTGTGATCCTCAAGTTCAGATCAGACAGATTGATAGGGGGCCGAAGGGCCGTCGCGTACTGCTCGCGCCTGTTAAAGAGCCCTTGTGCGATAGCTAATTATTAGCATTTGGCTCTTTAGCGCGGCCCGGAGCGAACTGGAATACTTGGTTAAAGGGCGCTAGGTCCGCCCTCTCAGTTTTCGGAAGAGGTTGAGCCAAAGTGCCGAATTACTAACCAGCCACAACCCAACAGCCAACTGGAACGCCAACCCCGCTGGCCAGAGCATCATGGACAAGGTTATCTCTGTTACGTGGGGTATGCCTCCCAATGAGCGGGGCAGGTGCGCGACAGCGTCGACTACGAAATACAAACCCGCGAGTTGAAACAAAAACCGTTGGGAGTCATGACTCAATGATTCTTCCGAGCGGGTCCTGGCGCGAGTGAGAACCGATGTCGCCGCTTTATTGATCAGAAAAGCGATCACCAGGCCAATCAGGAGTAGTGAACAAATGACGCCAGCATAAACGCCCGGCGGAATGTCTTGTTGCTGGTATTGCTTGATACTCGAGAACAGCATGATGAGACTTGGCAAATTCAACACGAGCTGAATTAAAAGCCAGATTGAAAGAAGCCTCAGGGCGATTGCAGTAACTTGCGTCAAGATCATGATTATTATTTTACCGCCGGCACCCGCGGCTTTGTGGTGGACATCTCTTCGCCACACCACAAATATACCACCCATAGGTTCCATTCTCTGGATTGAGTCGTAAGCCGTTGATCGGCATTGCACCGATAGTTCCGATGGCAATACCGAGCTTCTCATCTCCTGAACAAGGGAAAGGTATCGCATCGAATCTCTTACACACGTTCCTTTGGCTAGACACAATTCTCCTCAAGCATGTAACATTTATTCCATATCAAAAGTAACAATGTGCACCGGTGAGACCTGAGTGCCTCCCGGCCAAAATAACCCTGTAATTCATGCGTTTGGCCAACTAATCGCTCCCGCAACCGGCATAACCAAACCGTAGAAGCGTTGAGATGACGGTATAGTTCGAATATACCGCCTGATGATAAATCCGGGCTAGAGGACGGTGGTGGTCAGGTGAATCCGGTCAGCAAGGTCGAGGGTCAGAGTCTGACCGCTGCGCAGAACGCCAACTCCTGCTGGTGTGCCGGTTAGCACCACATCACCGGTCTGCAGGGTGAACGTCTGTGAGATATGGATAAGCAGATCTACCACCGGCACGATCATGTCCCGGGTCTGACCTTCCTGGCGCAGCTCACCGTCAATCGCCAGTGAAAAGGTCAGATTCTGAAGGTCATCAGTTCCCTGGAGCGGGACAAAGCCCGAAAGGGGACAGGCACCGTCAAACGCTTTCGCCCGCTCCCAGGGGTGGCCTTCTGCTTTTAGCTGGGACTGCAGCTCCCGCAAGGTCAGGTCCAGGGCCAGGCCGACACCGGCGATGGCATTGCGAACCTCCTGAGCAGTTGCGTCGCGGAGGGTCTGGCCTATCAGTACGGCGAGTTCGGTCTCAAAATGAACTTCCCCCTGTTCATGGGGTATCCGGATGGGATCCGCCAGCGGCACCAGGGCAGTCGCCGGCTTCATGAATAGCAGCGGCGTTTCCGGTACGGGATTGTTCAGTTCCTCTGCGTGTGCCGCGTAGTTTCGACCCACGCACACGACTTTGCCGGGCACCCAGTCGATCGAACAGCCATCGTGCCAGTGAAATTGAAAGTTCATAGTGCCTCCTGGCTCAGTCGTCAAATTCGCAGACGGTGTAAACGTTCAGGCCTTCGTCCCGAAGTTTGCGGGAACCGCCGAGGTGCGGCAGATCGATCATCGCAGATACTTCCACAATCTCCGCTCCGATCTGCCGGATCAGCCGGCTGGCGGCCAGCATGGTGCCACCGGTAGCGATCAGGTCATCGACCAGCACAACCTTATCACCGGGCTGAAGGGCGTCCTTGTGGAGCTCCACTGACGCTGTACCGTATTCCAGTTCGTAATCTTCCACCAGCGTATCAAAAGGCAATTTGCCTTTTTTGCGTACCAGTACCAGCCCCGCATTGAGTTCATAGGCCAGCGGCGCACCGATGATGAAACCGCGCGCGTCGATAGCGGCGACGGCACTTATATTCCGGTCGTGGTAGCGGTGTACGAATGCGTCCACCAGCTTGCGAAACGCCGTACGGTCCTGCAGCACGGTGGTGATATCCCGGAAGGAAACACCGGGTTTGGGCCAGTCCGGAACCGTGCGAATGGCCTTTTTAATGTTCTGGGAGAAGTAATCCATGGGGGAGCTCCGGCGCCGTCAGGCGTCGAGGAAAATGAATTTCAGCACGAAAATGATGGCAATCAGCACTACGCTGATATTGAGCTGGGTCCAGCGACCGCTCAGGGCCTTCAGTGCGGCATAGGTAATAAATCCGGCGGCGATGCCGTCAGCAATGGAGAAGGTCAGCGGCATTGTCAGCGCGGTGACCACGGCGGGCGCCGCGTCGGTGACGTCTTCCCAGTCGATCAGTTTGAGCCCGGCGGTCATCAGTACGGCAACATATAACAGGGCGGGTGCTGTCGCGTAAGGTGGAATAATACCCGCAATGGGGGAAAACAGCAGACACGCCAGAAACAGCGCGGCCACAACGACCGCAGTCAGCCCGGTCCGGCCGCCGACTGCTATACCCGCCGTGGACTCTACGTAGCTGGTGGTAGTGGATGTTCCCAGCGCTGCACCGGACATGGTCGCTACGGAGTCGGACATCAGTGCCCGGCCCAGGCGCGGCAGTCGGCCGTCCTTGTCCAGCAATCCGCCACGCTGGGCGGCGCCGATCAGGGTGCCTGAGGTATCAAAAAGATCCACAAACAGAAATGCGAAGATGACAGAAATCATGCCCACGTTGAATGCGCCGGCGATGTCCAGTTGTAACAGGGTAGGGGCAAGGCTGGGGGGTGCGGACACCAGACCCTCATACTTGACCATGCCCAGCATCATGGCAATGACGGTGACTCCCAGAATACCGATCATGACCGCGCCGGTGATGTTACGGTATGCCATTGCGCAAATCGCTGCAAAGCCGGCGAAGAACAGAATTACTTCCGGTGAACGGATGCTGCCGATGGTCACCAGAGTCGCGGGATCACCCACCACGACCCCGGCATTCGTAAACGCGATGAACGCCAGGAAGAAGCCGATACCGGCGGAAATGCCGAAGCGCAGGGAGAGCGGAATGCTATTAATGATCCACTCCCGGATCCTGAAAATACTCAGCAGGAAGAACAGCAGCCCCGACAGGAATACCGCCCCCAGTGCCACTTGCCAGCTATAGCCCATGCTGCCGACAACCGTAAACGAGAAAAAGGCGTTCAGTCCCATACCGGGGGCCAGCGCGATCGGGTAGTTGGCCCAGAGGCCCATGATCAGGGTGCCGATCACCGCCGCCAGACAGGTCGCCACGAACACTGCGCCTGAGTCCATCCCTGCCTGAGAGAGCAGCGAGGGGTTGACGACCACCACATAGGCCATGGTCAGGAAGGTGGTAATGCCGGCGATGACTTCCCGCTTAACGGTAGTGCCATGAGCCTGCAGCTTGAACAGCTTTTCGAGCATGGGGTGCCTCAGGGTGGTCGGATTCTGATCAATGTTAAAGGGGCGCAATGATAACTCAGGATTGGATTTCAGACCACGAAAGGGGGCAGGCCGCCGCCAAACCGGTGTCGCGGTATCAGCGTGGGTGATATTTTTCCATTAGGCAGGTTTATTTGATTCGGCCCCGACGACGGGGTAGCTTGATCCGTTGTCCCAATAACCAACAACATCCACCCGGATAAAGAATCGGAGCAATAAGATGCGTGCAATTCTCTGCAAGGAGCACGGCCCGGCAGAAAAGCTGGTGATCGAGGATATTCCGTCCCCCGAGCCCACCGGCAGCCAGGTCAAGGTCAAGGTTAAAGCGGCGGGCCTGAACTTTCCCGATACTCTGATTATCGAGGGCAAGTATCAGATCAAGCCGGAAATGCCTTTCTCTCCGGGCGGTGAAATGGCCGGTGAAGTGCTTGCGGTCGGCGACAAGGTGACCCGCTTCAAGGTCGGAGACCGTGTTATCGGTATGACCGGCTACGGCGCTTTTGCCGAAGAGATGCTGGTCGAGGAAAAACGTCTGCTGCCGCTGGCCGAAGGCATGAGCGACGAAGAAGGTGCCGGCTTTACCATGGTGTATGGCACGTCCTACCACGCGCTCAAGCAGCGGGCGAACATTCAGCCGGGAGAAACCCTGCTGGTTCTGGGCGCCAGCGGTGGCGTCGGCCTGGCTGCGGTTGAACTGGGTAAGGCCATGGGCGCCCACGTCATTGCGGCGGCCAGTACCGATGCCAAGCTGGAGGTGGCAAAAGAAGCCGGCGCCGATGAGCTGCTCAACTACAGCAACACCGACAAGCCCCTGAAAGACGTTATCAAGGATATGACCGGCGGCAAGGGAGTCGACGTTATCTATGACCCGGTCGGTGGCGATTACACCGAACAGGCCCTGCGCGCCATGGCCTGGAACGGCCGTCATCTGATTATTGGTTTCGCTGCTGGTGAAATTCCGAAAATCCCCGCCAACCTGGCTCTGCTCAAGAGCTGCTCTGTGGTCGGCGTATTCTGGGGCGCCTTTACTCAGCAAGAGCCGCAGAACCACGTACAGAACATGAAAGAGCTGTTCGAGATGTACGCAGAGGGCAAGATCAAGCCAAAGATCAGCGAAGTGTTTGCTTTTGAAGACTACGTCCAGGCACTCCACGCTCTCACTGGCCGGACTGCAACCGGTAAGGTTGTGCTGAAAGTGAGTGATTAATCTGACGTTGTGATCTGACGTAGTGATCTGACGTCATCCAGGACAGGGCACGCCAAAGGTGCCCTGTCTCGCATCTCTTGTTACTTCTTCCTGCTATATTTTCGTTATCCCGACCTTCCCGTAGAATCTTTACTCAGGTTAATGTGCGGTGCGCCTGTCTGTGCCACGCTTGCGCGATCACTCACTGCAGCCTCCGGGCCTGAGATTACTGACGGAATTATTATGTCTGAACGGATGTGGATGACGGTCCTGAGCACGTTGATAATCGGAGCGGGCCTGACTTTGGCGGGTTGTGGCGGCGGTAGTGACTCGTCATCTGATAAGCACACTGGTGTGCAGGGTGTTATCGACATTGCCGCCAGCACACGGGTGGACGGAGACTATGCCAGTCTGTGGCGGGCCAACGGCAAGCGCTGGCCGGACGGAAGCCGCGGGCCAGTGTCAGTGGCGGTACCCTCAACCACCGGAGGCTACCTGAGCGCGACCAGCGGCAGTCGGCCATCAGGTTTCGATTATCCGGAAGATACCCGTGACCAGTACTCCGTCTTCATGCAGGCCGGAGATCGCTACTTTCTCCACTGCTTTCCTTCTGATGGGGTTATG
>JAJUHY010000085.1 GCA_029265735.1 Marinobacter segnicrescens
GAAAAATCAGCTCACGGAAGGAACCCGGGTGCGCTGCTATGGTGAAGTGCGCCCAGGCCGGGCGGGATTTGAGTTTTACCATCCGGAGTATCAGATCAACCCACCGCCCATGCCGCCGCCCGGAGAGGCAACCCTGACGCCAGTCTATCCGCTCACCGAGGGCATACAGCAGCCCCGGGTGCGAAGCCTTTGCCGACAAGCGCTGACCTATCTCAAGCGTTACCCCATCACCGACTGGCTGCCCCCGTCGCTGCTGGCGGACTATCAGCTCCCGGATATTTCTTCGGCGGTGGCACTGGTGCACGAGCCACCGGCGGATGCTCCGGTTGACCAGTTGATGGAGGGCCGACATCCGGCCCAGCAGCGATTGGTAATGGAAGAGTTGCTGGCACATCAGTTGAGCCTGCTGCTGGTGCGTCAGCAGATTCAGCAGCGCCAGGCGCTGGCACTGCTTCCCACCGGTGACCTCACCGAGCGCTTCCTTGATCAGTTGCCTTTCCGCCTGACACCGGCTCAGGCCCGTGTGGTCGCTGATATCCGTCAGGATCTGAGCCAGCCGATACCGATGCTGCGACTGGTGCAGGGGGACGTGGGCTCCGGCAAGACAGTGGTTGCCGCGATGGCAGCGCTGCAGGCCATGGCCGCAGGTGCACAGGTAGCGTTAATGGCACCTACCGAGATTCTCGCCGAGCAGCATTACCACAATTTTCGGCAGTGGCTGGAGCCTCTGGGGCTGGAAATGGTCTGGCTGTCCGGCAAGGTCAAGGGCAAAGCGCGGACGGAAGCGCTGGCCCGGCTGGCCGGGGGGCAGGCCCGGCTAGTGATTGGTACCCATGCGCTGTTCCAGGATGACGTCAGTTTCGACCGGCTGGGCCTGGTGATTGTGGATGAGCAACACCGGTTCGGCGTACATCAGCGCCTCGCCTTGCGGGACAAGGGGGCACAGGGCCAGCTGGCGCCGCACCAATTGATCATGACCGCTACACCCATCCCCCGGACACTGGCCATGAGTGCTTACGCCGATCTGGACACATCGGTGATCGACGAGCTGCCACCGGGGCGCAAGCCCATCGAGACACTGGTCATTCAGGACCAGCGCCGTGATGAAGTCATCGAAAGGGTGCGAAAGGCCTGCCTCACCGGGCGTCAGGCGTATTGGGTCTGCACGCTGATTGAGGAGTCCGAGGCACTGCAATGTCAGGCCGCCGAAGTGACCGCGGCGAATCTGCAGGAACGTCTGCCGGAGCTTAAGATCGGTCTGGTCCATGGTCGCCTGAAGGCCAGTGAGAAGGCAGCGGTCATGAATTGTTTCAAGGAAGGCGAGCTGGACCTGCTGGTGGCTACTACAGTGATTGAAGTGGGCGTGGATGTGCCCAACGCGTCCCTTATTATCATCGAAAACCCCGAGCGCCTGGGTCTCGCTCAGCTGCACCAGCTGCGGGGTCGGGTAGGGCGGGGCAGCGAAGCCAGCTTCTGTGTGCTGATGTATCAGGCGCCCCTGTCCAGTAACGGCCGTGCCCGGCTGCAGGCGCTTCGGGAGAGTCAGGATGGTTTTGTCATCGCGGAGAAAGATCTGGAGATCCGCGGCCCGGGGGAAGTGCTCGGCACCCGGCAGACCGGCATGATGCAGTTCCGGCTGGCGGATTTCGAGCGGGACCGGGACTGGATCGAAAGCATACGTACGATGGCACCCGCTGTTCTAAAGGACAGGCGCGCAACTGAAGCCCTGGTTCGCCGCTGGCTCGGCGACCGGGTACGATACGGAGATGTATGACCTGTCTAGTCTGTGCACGGGTGCATCGGTGGTGTTTTCAGTGGTAGTTTGAACTTATTCGGCATGCCGGCGGTCAGGCATGGAATTTCTTGCGGGAGAGCAAAATGGAAGTGTCCGGTGCTATCCGGAAGTTATTAGACAAGGCCGCAATTTGCGTCGGGCCAGAGCCCCTCGACAAGCCTGTTTCTGGGGTTCCATTGCGCATGGTGCTGCTCGCGGATCAGGGGGGACGCCTGCAGGTCATCTGTCGCCAGGATGATCTGCTCGACCTGGTCGAGCTGAGCAAGCAGCTTGGGCGCCAGTTGCGCCTGATTTCTGACGCCGATTACAGCCGCTTTCTCAAGCAGGCGGATCTGCAGCAGATCCCGGCCATACCGGGGCTGACCGGCTGGCCGACGCTGATTGATCGCCGCGTTGCCGATGCAGAAACCCTGGTCATTGAGCCGGTGGGCAAGAATGTCCGTATGACGCTGACCCAGGCGGAATTCCGGCTGCTGGCCGGAGCCGCAGAAGAGCGCGCATGCTGTGTTCCGGTAGCCCGTATTGACGCAGCCCCGCATTCGCCGGAGCAGGACCAGAAGCAGGTTTTTTCTGCCATTGAACGTTTTACCAGTCTGAGGATTCGTCAGCGGCTGGAAGATACCCTTGAGCTGCCGCCATTACCGGAAACCGCGCGGCGAATTATCCAGCTGAGAGTAAACCCCAATGCCAATATGCTGGATCTGGTGGATATCGTAGAGAGCGATCCCAGTCTGGCAGCGCAGGTGGTCAGCTGGGCCTCGTCGTCCTTCTACGCGGCAGCCGGGCAGGTGCGCTCGGTTCACGATGCAGTAGCCCGCATTCTGGGTTTTGATCTGGTGATGAACCTGGCCATGGGCCTGTCACTGGGGCAGACCCTGAAGCAGCCGGAATATCATCCACGAGGCGTTATGGGTTACTGGCAGCAATCCGTCTGGCAGGCGCAGGCAGCCGGTGTGCTGGCGTCCCAGGTGACGCTCAGGCCGCGGCCGGTGTTCGGGCTGGCCTATCTTGCGGGCCTGCTGCACAACTTCGGTTACCTGGTGCTGAGCCATGTATTCCCGCCCCATTTCCGACTGGCCTGCCTTAACTGGGAGGCAAACCCTCACCTCGATACTGCCGTAGTGGAACAGCACCTGCTGGGCGTAACCCGGGAACAGTTGGCGGCTGAGCTTATGGCGAACTGGTATATGCCGGATCAGGTAACGGTCGCATTGCGGTATCAGAAAGCGCCGTCGTTCCAGGGTGAGCACGATGTCTACCCGCGACTGCTCTGGCTGGGGCGGCAACTGCTGAATGAGCGGGGGCTGAAACTCGGGCCATCAACGCCAATCCCGGAATCCGCCTATCAGGAGCTGGGACTTGACCGGGAAAAAGTCGCCCGGGCGTTTGATGAACTGGTGGCCTCCCGGGACTCTATAATGACCATGGCCGGCGCCATTAATGCCGGGTAGCCGTGAGCGCCCCACGAAAAAAGCCGGCCCGTAGGCCGGCAAGCTCACCCGCTTGTGCAGATCAGGGTGCGCCCGAGTCTTGCGCACCTACTTCCTCTTCACGACAGACCAACTTCCACGCCAGATGAGGGGTTTGATTAAACTTTAGTCGATCCCTGTAGAATTTCCTGTCCTGATGGCATTGATCTTTTGCAAGAGAGAGCTTGCCTATCGTTCTGATCGTTCAACCTATTGATTTCATGTCAATTAGATGCAATCTCTAATTTACAAAATTTTACAAAATAATTTTGCTTATTGATTGAATGAGCGATGACGCAGGGCGGTCGCCGCGCGCCGGATCTCGTCCGCACGATCTTTTTCCAGGGCAAAGCGCTCCTTATCCATCTTCCGCACAAAATGGGAGTCGGTGTTCTGACGTGCCTGGTGGGTCGGCATATGCTGAAGACGGTCGTGGACTTCCTGGAAAATGCGATAGGGAGCCTCGTTCAGAAGCTCAGGCTCTACATGGTCCAGCAATCCCTTGATGCGGAGGCAGGCTTCAGAGTATTCCACCTGGTCCTCCTCAATACTGATGGCGAGAATGCGGATGCTCTCAATCATGGACTGCCGCCGTTCTGCCTGAAACGCCTGTCGGCGCTCCTGTTGGCGTCGGTGCGCTGAAAGTTGACGGCTGTATCGCACGATAAACACCACCAGCACAGCGATAGCCACTATGCCAAGGATAATCAGACTCCATTGCAACCACACAGGCATACAGGTGCTCCGGTCAGAGGGTGGGCGTACAGTGTAACGGATTTGCCGGCGCCTGAGAGATGCCCGGGTGGGTCCGGGCTGTGAACTTCATCATTACGGTAGCCGGTCCTGACTGGTTATGATGGACAGGTATCCGAACACCGCAGTTTTCATTGGCTAAAGGAACTTGCCATGCCCGCTCCAGTATCACCGCACCATGCAGCCAGCCGCTGGCCTCAGGTCTGTGCCCTGTTGACCGCGACGCTTATTGGCGCTGCCGCTCTGTTTACCGGCGTCGGCCGGGAAGGAGTGGCTGCCGCGCCAGACCCGGGGGCGGGCCGATACATCTCTCCCGAGACTCTGATGGCCAGCGAGCGTATCGACTTTACCGCAGCGGAGCGGGCCATCGGACGGCTGCGGCTGACGGAGCATGGCGTGGCAGAACAGTTCGAAGCCTATGAAGACGTCCTGCAGGCGGTCAGTGATGTGCTGCCGCCGGATGCGGATGAGGCTTCCCTCAAGCGCGCGCTCTATCTGATCCAGGTTGGTCTGCCCACCGGCGCGAGTCAGGAGCTGGCTGCCCTTCTGCCAGGGTTTGTGCGCTACCAGCGCCTTGAGCACGCGCTGCTGGAGCTGACGCCCGACGGCGCCGGCAATGCTGAAGGTGCCTGGCTGCAACTGCAGCTGCAACAGGCGTTAAGACGATCCATGCTGGGTGAGGAGGTCGCCGACCGGCTTTACGAAGCCACCTACCGTATGACGGAAATTCATCTGGTGCACCAGCTCGTCATGCAACGGGATGATCTGGATGACGCCGCCAGGCAGAACCTGATCCGTCGCCATATGGATGCCCTGATGGCAGGTCATGATGAGGCGGAAGATTGATCATGGGCGCATCCGGACGTCGTTGGTGGCCTACGGTCGGGGCAGTTGCAACCGGTATTCTGGTGGCGGTTCCGTACAACTATGCCGGCTTTTACCCGCTGACCTGGGTGGCTTTCGTACCCTTGCTGCTGGCAGTCCATGGCCGCTCGCGGGCGGCTCATTACGGGCTCGGACTGCTTGCCGGGCTGTCCATGTATCTGGTCGCAACCCCGTGGATGGTGGAGTTTCTGCAGCGACTTAAAGACTACTCACTGGCGCCAGCGGCGGCGGGCGCTGTGGTGTTCTGGCTGCTGACGGCCCAGTTGCCGGCGTTTCTCATGCTGGTCTGGCGCTGGAGCCAGCGATTTACCGGACGTCTCAACCTGTGGCTTTTCCCGGTACTGGTGATGCTGTTTTACGGCTGGTTCCCGGTGCTCTTCCCCCTCCAGCTGGGCGAGAGCCAGAGCGCTTTCCTGCCCGCGATTCAGGGGGTGGATCTGTTGGGTGTTTATGGCCTGGACCTGATGATCGGCATCAGTAACGCCGTCATTGCCGGTGGGCTGCTAAACGCCCGTGGCAGGCTGCGGGACGGCGGCAGAGATGCCCGTGCAGCCAGCGCGGTCAGCGTGCTGCTGCTGGGCGTCTGGCTGGGTTACGGCTGGTGGTCGCTGGATCACTGGGATCGGCAGGCTGATAGCTGGCCGACCCTGTCCGTGGGAATGGTGCAATCCAACGAAATCCCAAGCGCTTCGGTTCCGGCCCCGGAGCCGGGCTATAGCAGGGCGTGGCCGCCGGAAATGGATCTCAGCCAGCAACTGGCTGACGCCGGCGCAGACGTGATCGTATGGCCTGAGACCCGCTACAAGGGGTATTTCGAACTGGATCATGTCGCTGGGGCGTTCCAGCGGAATATGGCTCGCCTCGACGTCCCGCTGATCTTTCATGATGCCGAGCAGGAGGGCAGCGGCCAGGATTTCCGCGAGTACAACGCATCGGCGTTCATCGACAGCGGGAACCTGGCCCGGGTGTACCGCAAACACCGGCTGGTCGCCTTTGGGGAGACGCTGCCCCTTTCCCGGGAGTTTCCCCAGCTGACGGACTGGACTCAGCAGTACCTGGGTGACTTTTTTGCCAATCTAACCCCTGGTACAGAACGGGTGACCTTCCCGGTCGACGGCGTCCAGCTGGTTCCTGCCATCTGCTACGAGAGCGCGTTTCCGGGGCATGTAGCGCGCTCGGTAACTGTTGCCTCAGAGAGTCCGTTGCTGGTGGTTATGTCCAACAACGGCTGGTTCGGTAACTCACGGCAACCCTGGCAGCATGCCGGAGCTACCGTGCTGAGAGCTGTGGAGAACCGTGTAGGGCTGGTTCACGTGATCAACAACGGGCCTTCAACTGCCGTGTCGCCCTCGGGGCGCATACTGGCATCCACGCCCTTCGGTGAGCGCATCGGACTGATAGCCGAAGTGCCGTATCCTGCCGGGACTACCTGGGCCCCACCGCTTTTCAGTCACTGGCCCGAGTGGTTTGCGATAACTGTGGGTCTGCTTGCGTTGGTGGTGCTGGTGCTGCTCCGCCTTAAAAGCCCTTCCCACTGACCGCGGCATTTAGCGGTAATGTGACCGGTGTCCCGCTATAGGTCCGGTCCTGCGCACCTCATCCCGCCGTCTCAACCATTTCGCCGGTCACGTTATAGCCATCCTAAATGGATGCCTCCTACACTTTTCGCGCCTGAAAATGCAGTAACCCAATCTGCCCGGGAAGGGCGGCAGCGACGGAAAGTAACGAAAAGCAACGATAAGGAAGGAGAAGCGTGGTTATGCTCAACAACAACGTAAAACAGTTCGGGCTGGCGGTACTGGCCTCGTGTGTGGCCTTCAACGCCTGGGCACTGGGTGTTGGGGGCGGTGGCTCCAGCGCCGACAAGATGATTGTGGGTGATTCCATTTTCGCTCTGTCCGGCGATATCCATGAGTACCTGGAACAGGATCTGAATGAAACCATCGACACCTATGCCCGCAGTGGTTGTCAGGTCAATGGTGGCAGTCTGATCTGCAGTCGCCGTTATACGATTCCGAACCAGTACGCCAATGCCGACAAGAACGGTATCGAGACAGTCATCATGAACGGCGGCGGCAACGACTTCCTGCTGGGGGATGGCGCTGACTGCACCACCCAGAGCTGTGTCGAAGAAGTGCTCACCGGCATTGAGCAGACGCTGGCCGGCATGTACAACGACATGCGCAATGATGGTATTAACGAGATCATCTATCTCGGTTACTACAACCTGGGTGACCCCGAGCGCGACCAGGTCAATACCATTTCCATGGCTTACAAGGCCCAGACCTACCCGCAGATGGGCGTCAAGTTCATTGACACCCGCCCGTC
>JAJUHY010000075.1 GCA_029265735.1 Marinobacter segnicrescens
GGTATATTCCCGGAAGCCCAGGTCGGTGACAATCTGGTTCAGCGTATCCAGAACTGGCATGCCGGACTGGGTGTGCTCTGAGAACATGGCAATCGGCGGAATCGGATTGCCGGTCAGTTCAATGGCAATAAACACCGCTGGGATGGTATACGCGAGGATCAGCACGCAGTACTGGGCAACCTGGGTGTAGGTGATCCCTTTCATGCCGCCGAGTACCGCATAAATGAACACCACCACCGCCGCAATGATCAGGCCCGTTGTCGCCTCCACTTCAAGAAAGCGGGAGAAGGCAACACCGGCACCGGCCATCTGGCCGATAACGTAGGTCACCGATGCAATAATCAGGCACACGACTGCAACCAGCCGGGCCTTCGAGCTATAGAACCGGTCTCCGATAAACTGGGGCACCGTGAACTTGCCGAACTTGCGCAGGTAGGGGGCCAGCAGCATTGCCAGCAGAACATAACCGCCAGTCCAGCCCATCAGGTAGGTGGAGTTGGCATATCCACCGGCGGCGAACAGGCCTGCCATGGAAATAAACGACGCGGCTGACATCCAGTCCGCACCGATTGCAGCACCGTTGGTAATGGGGTGGACGCCACCACCGGCGACGTAGAAGTCGCTGGTACTGCCGGCCTTGGCCCATATGGCGATGAGGATATACAGGAGGAACGAGCCTCCGACGAAGATGAGGTTAATCGTGAACTGACTCATCGGATCACCCCTCCTCATCCAGGCCGAATTTCTGATCCAGCCTGTTCATGCGCCAGGCGTAGAAGAAGATCAGAACAATAAAGGTCAGGATGGAGCCCTGCTGGGCAAACCAGAAACCAAGATCTGTACCGCCGACCGGTATCCCGGCCAACATGGGGCGAAGAAGGATGGCGAAACCGTAGGACACCAGGGCCCAGACGATCAGGCAGCCGAGAATCAGCCGCAGGTTCGCCTTCCAGTAGAGCACCGCATTGCTACTTGCGTCAGACATAACAGGTCTCCTGTCTTGTTTTTGTAGGATTTAGACGCTTGTAATTGGGAGAAAGGCAAAGCCAGTCAGGTCACAGTCAAGCCGACGTCCGGCAACCGCGAGCCTGAGCTGTCCTTGTCGAGCAACCATGGAAAATTCTTGTTCACGGATTTTTCTCCTGCTGGTTACTGATTCCGACTTTACGCGTCGCCGGTTGGATGAATATTGGCAAAAGGTCTAAGTAGGCTTTGCAATTATGTAAATCGCGGGTTATTGCACATTTCAGCGGGCTCTCCCCGCTAGACGTTCCGCATCGCCTTTAGCCGGCGGTGGTGCTTCAGGCGTTGCCTGAGCGCGCCTAAAGTACCTATGCCCTGTCCCTGGGCTTCCCGCAGCGCGATCAGGGTCAGCTCTGCAGTAGCGAGGGCGTCTGCAGCAGCGTGATGGCGGGCAGAAATTTCCAGGTGGAAGTGGTCGATCCAGTGGTCCAGCCGCTTCGTGTTCGCCGGCGCCTGTGGGAAAAACGCGGGCATCAGGTCGGCGACGTCGAGCCAGCAATGGCGTTGCGTGTAGTTGAGCTCCTGGCGCAGGGTTTTCTCCAGGAACCGGCGGTCAAAGTCCTTGTGAAAGGCCAGAATGGGATCGCCGTTCATCCATTCCAGTAGCCGGACCAGGGCATCGCCGGTGTCGTGGCCCCGGGTCAGGGCCTCCGGTCCGATTCCGTGAATCAGCACGGTCTCACTGATGTCCAGTTCCGGCCGGCGCAGCACCAGGTCGAACTGATCCCCCAGGTGGATGGCCATGCCTTCAATGGCCACTGCACCAATGGCGATAACCTTGTCGCGGCTGGGGTTCAACCCCGTGGTTTCCAGGTCCAGAACAATAAACCGGTGGGTTTTCAGGGACTGTTCGCCAGGCCTTACCGGCTGAGGCAGCTGGCGCAGCTCTCCCGGTATTACCGGCGTGGTGCGGCGAATGTTTATCCAGGTCCTGATCTGATCCAGCATAATCGTCATTTCCTAGAGCTGATAAGTGAGTTCCAGCTTCTGCTGCAGTCGTTGGGCCTGACGGAAGGACTCCCGCAGAATACGGCGATCCAGCGGGTTCAGGTTGTCAGGGTTAACGTAATTGGAAAGCGGCTCGCCCCGGCGCATCTGTTCCTGATGGCCGCGTAGGCGGACGGCCTGTATCAGGCTGTAGGCGTCCTGCCAGGCCTGAGCGTCCGGTGGATCGAAAATGCCCCGGTCGGCCAGCTCCTTCATCCGTTCGAGGGTGTTGGCGGTAACCACGCCATTGGCCAGCGCGAACACCCGCACCGCTTCCACAAACGGAGCCAGGCCCTGACGCTTCAGGTCCAGACTATGGCGATCCCCATCCGGTGCGTACCGGAATCCGCGGAAGATATTCAGTGGTGGCTGTCGCTGCAGGGCATTCTCCGCCAGCATCCGTTGAAACAGGCCATTGTTGCGGATCCGCTCCAGTACACGGTCCAGCAAAGTCTGCAGAGGCTGCTCGGGGCCGAAGACCGAACGCATATCAAGAAAAATGGATGAATACACCAGGTTCTGGGGCGTTGAGGCATCAATAAACCGCTGGAACCAGTCGTCCCATTCCTCGCCTGTCAGGCATAGCTTTGGATTGCTTGCCATGATATTGCCCTTGCACCAGGTGAAACCGCACTCCGCCAGCTCCCGGTTTACAGTCTCGGCAAAGGGCAGCAGTCTTTTGCGGGCCTCCTCCGCCGTCATGCCATCCGGGACAGAAAAAAGAATGCCGTTATCCTGATCGGTCAGCAGGGTCTGCTCCTGCCGGCCTTCACTGCCGAAGGTCAGCCAGGTAAACGGAACACCGGGGTCGTGCTGTTTCAGGTTCAGCTCCAGCACCCGTCGCACGGTAATGTCGTTGAGAGTGGTGATGATCTTGACGATCTGTCCCGATTCGGCGCCGTGGGCCAGCATGGAATCCACCAGCCGGGACACATCCTGGCGCAGAGCCACCAGATTCTGCAGCAGCGGGGCGGTGCTTATAGTCCGGGCCAGATGCACCAGATCGACCCGCTGCAGTTCAAACAGATCCCGCTCCGAGACCACACCGATCAGCCGGCCATCATCATCCACGACGCAGAGATGGCCAAAATGCTTCTCGGCCATCAGGATGGCCGCCTCGAAGGCATCCGCCGTGGCCGGCAGGTGGTAAGGCTCGGGCGTCATCACCTGATGAACCGGCGTATCCAGCGAGCCCTTGTCTTCGGCAATCAGCGAACGCAAATCCCGCAGGGTAAATATGCCCGCGGGCCGCCGTGCGTCGTCGGTAACCACCACGCTGCTGACGTTGCTGTCATGCATTCTTGCTACGGCCTTGCGTACCGGCATGTCCGGCGAGCAGACAATGGGATTGCGCAGGGTGAATCGCTCAAGGGGGGTATTGAGCGAATGGGACGCGCCAAGGGTGGCTCTGGCGTCTGACTGAATGTGCTGGTTGACCTGATCCAGCAGACTGCTGATGCCGCGCAGGCAGAAATCGCGAAATGGCTCGCTCTCGGAGAACAGCCGGATGAAATTGTCGTGGTCCAGCCTCAGGCAGAAGGTATCGCCCACGGCCCGGTGGAGCGTTCGGGTAGGGCGCTCGCCTATCAGGGCGGCAATTGGAAAACTCTCCCCCTGAGCAATCTCGAAGGTAGTCTCCGGCTCACCGGTGCGGGGACTGGCGCGCTCACCACGAATGCGCCCCTGCTTGACCACGTTGAAGGTGGTGATCACGCCATCTTCAGGTCCGATAACGATGTCCCCGTCTGCATAGAACGCCAACACCGCATTTTCAGCAAACAGCGCCAGGTGCGCCCTTTCCATATTTGAAAAGGGCGCGTGCTCCTGAAGAAACCCCATGATCGAGCGCGTATTCTGGGGCAGGGCAGCTTCCTGTTCCCGGGTCATGTGAACCTGGCTCCGTTATTGTTGTCATCAAAGAAAGTGTAACCCAGTGCGGTGCGGTTCCGACCTCGGCCTTTGGTCGTAGATGGTCGGCCCGGCACCCGCCATGGACCTCTGGCTTTATGGCGGTGTTAGCTGGTGGTAAAGTGCCGTTTCAACCCTGCTCAGCCTGACTATGTATCATGACTTCCAAAGACGAGCGCCTGTTATTTCTGGAGCAGATGAAGGATGTTCAGCGCATCCGCCGGCCTAACCGGGCTGAGGTCACTACTCCCCGGGAACTGACTCCAGGACATCTGGAACGGCAGCGGGCGGCCGTGGCTGCGCCCCTGCGGGACACTAACCCGCTCACGGCGTCTGATGTTGAACCGCTTAAGGCCCACGACATCCTGGATTGGCAGCGCCCAGGCGTTCAGCACGGGGTAGCGCGCAAGCTGCGTTTGGGGCAATACCCCATTGAGGCTCGGCTGGATCTGCACCGCATGACAGTCGAACAGGCCCGCCGGGAAGTGTTCGGCTTTATCAAAGATTGTGTTCACTATGGACTGCGATCGGTCATCATTCTCCATGGCAAGGGCGAGCGCAACCCGGACGGTATTGCGCTGCTCAAGAGCTACCTGGCCCGCTGGCTGCCAGAACTTGATGAAGTACTGGCTTTCCATTCGGCCCAGAAGCACCATGGCGGAACCGGCGCGGTCTACGTGATGGTCCGCAAAAACGACCAGCAAAAACAGCAAAACCGGGAAAGGCACGGTTCGCGGTAGCGATACCCGCTCTTATAAAGGAGAAAGAATCATGAGGAAACTGTCTGTTGCGTTATTGGCCGCATTGGCATTGGCTGGCTGTGAAAATCGCGCGATCTGGAACAGTAACGGCCAGGTGGATGAAGCTACCAGTGAACGGGAAGTCTGGAATGATCAGGGCAAGGTAGAGGAAGCCACCAGTAACCGTGAGGTGTGGAACTCCGGGGGCAAGATGGATACCGGCGGGCGCAAGATCTGGAACAGGCGTGATGGGACGCCGGTCATCCAGTGAGCCACTTCGACATCAGGGGTTTCTCAGAGGCGGCGGCCGAGATCTGCCAGGCGGGTGAGTTTCTATACGCCCGTGGCTGGTCGCCGGCCACCAGCAGGAATTACCGCCGTCGCATCGACGACCGTCATGTGGCCATTACCGTATCCGGCCGCCACAAGGGCAGGCTGACCCAGGGCGACATTATGGTTGTCGATCTGGATGGGCAGCCGGTGCAGAGCCAGAGCCGGCCCTCAGCTGAAACCCTGTTGCATACGGTGGTTTACAGGCAGCGACCGGATATTGGTGCGGTGCTCCACACCCATTCGGTCAAGGCAACTGTCCTGAGCCGGCTGATACCAGCGGGCGAGGCGGTGATTCTGGAAGGGTATGAAATGCAGAAAGCCTTTGCAGGCATGACTACCCATGAAAGCCGTATTGAGGTGCCGGTATTTGGTAATACCCAGGATATGGTGGCTCTGTCTGCGGAAGCGAGCCGCTGGCAGGCGGACAACCCGGAAGCACCTGGCTATCTTATCCAGGGCCACGGGCTGTATACCTGGGGGCGTGACATGGAGGAATGCCTGCGCCATGTGGAAGCCTTCGAATTCCTTTTTGACTGTGAACTTGAAACCATGAGGGTCCGCCGATGACCACGCTGAGCATTTTTCACCAGGACCGGCCGGAGACGCCGGAACAGGTTGTCCATGACCCTGCCGAGATTGCGCGCCTGCTGAAAGAGCAGGGCATCCGCTACGAGCGCTGGCCCACCCGGGCACTGCCGGCGGAAGCGACCAATGAAGAAATTCTTTATGCCTATCAGGACGAAGTCGCGCATCTGAAGGCCGAGAGCGGGTTCGTCACCGCCGATGTGGTCAGCCTGAGCTCAGACCATCCGGACAAGGAAACCATGCGCCGGAAGTTCCTCGATGAGCATGTCCATAGCGAGGACGAGGTGCGGTTCTTTGTCCGTGGTCAGGGCCTGTTCTATCTTCATCTTGATGACCGGGTGTATGCGGTGCTGTGCCGGCAGTGTGACCTGATCAGTGTACCGAATGGAACCCGCCACTGGTTCGATATGGGGCCGGAGCCGGAATTTACCTGCATACGTCTGTTCACCAACCCCGAGGGGTGGGTAGCGGAGTTTACCGGCGAAGACATCGCCAGCCGCCTGCCCCGCTATGAGCAACTTGCCGGAGCAGCCTGATGATTCGCGTGATCCTGACGGATATTGAAGGGACCACCAGTTCGATCTCCTTCGTGCATGAGGTCCTGTTTCCCTATGCAAGGGAACATATGGCCGGGTTTATCCGCGACTGGCAGCATGAGGATCTTGTCGTCAGTGAGCAGCTTGATCAGGTTGCGGAACGGTCCGGCTGTGACCGGTCTGATGTTGACGGTCTGATCGAGGTACTGGAGCAGTGGATTGCCGAAGACCGCAAGGAAACCCCGCTGAAAACCCTGCAGGGCATGCTCTGGGAGCGAGGCTACCAGACCGGCGCCTTTGATGGTCACATCTATCCTGATGCGGCCGAGTACCTGCGTAACTGGCATGACCGGGGTCTGCGGCTGTACGTGTACTCGTCCGGCTCGGTCAAGGCCCAGAAGCTGATTTTCGGGTTTTCCGCCGAAGGCGATCTGACCCCTTTCTTCAGCGGTTATTTCGATACCCATGTGGGTGGCAAAAAAGAGTCGGAGTCCTACCGTAATATTCTCAATGAGCTGGGTGTGGAGCCCCATACCGTGCTGTTTCTGTCGGACGTGGAGGCAGAGCTGACCGCTGCCGAGGCCGCCGGTCTGAGAACCTGCTGGCTGGTCCGGGACGGCGAGCTTCCGGAGACCGATCTGCGCCCCGTCGCCAGGGACTTCCGTGAGGTTGATGAGAAGCTGCTGCTGCAGCGCTGACCCTCTGTCCGGCAAACGGTGGTTTGCCGGACGCAACCCTTTCCGCTCAGGCCTGGTTTCCCATGGCCGGGCACGACTCCTTTCCCTGTTCCTTTTGCCCCTGCTGATCGGTCTCAGCGGCTGCGATCCGTTCAGCGCGCCGGAGTCCATGATGGACGAATACATCGAGCGCACCGCCCGGGTACTGGACCAGCCCTACACACTGAGCGCTATTCCGCCAACGGAACCCTTGCCCCGGCGCCGGGACCGGGTACTCGATATGCCCGCGGTGGAGCTGGGCATGCTGGACTTTCTATCCCTGTTTGGCTGTGAACTGCAAGTGGTGGCGGGTGAGCGGGCATCTGTTCTGGGGCGGGTCATGCAGCCGATAAACCGGTTGCGGTATGAAGTGCGGTTTATTGACGCCGCCGAGGCTTGCCTGCCCGAGATCAGCGACAAAGAACTCAAAGCGGCAGTGCGAGCTGCGATCATCAGTAAACAGAATTCACTGCCCATTGCGGTCTGGAACGCCACCTGGGGCGTGGAAGAGATCGAGAATCTCTTTACCCGAACGGAAGGCCTGCTACCGCTGGA
>JAJUHY010000239.1 GCA_029265735.1 Marinobacter segnicrescens
GATCGCCTGGATCGCCTGGATCGCCTGGATCGCCTGGATCGCCTGGATCGCCTGGATCGCCTGGATCGCCTGGATCGCCTGGATCGCCTGGATCAGGCTGGACCGGTGTGCCTGTCAACGCAAGGTTTTTAAGCTCGAACCGCTCAAACGCGTTACTCGCGTCAACCCTGAAACGCAAAGTCAGCAAGGTGGCGTCATCCGGAAGGTCTTCCAGATCAAGGGTGACTTCACCACCGCCCTGCTCCACCCGCTCAATGGGAGTAAACTCGGAGCCATTGACGGAATAGGCGGCGACTCCGGCTTCTCCCCGGTCCAGACCGTGGACCGAGCGATCGTAAGTCAGCTTAAGATTACGATAACCCTCTACATTGATGGCAGGCAAGGTAACCTGCCCGTCCAGGCGCCAGCCACCCAGCAGGCGGAGCCCCCGGTCACTGGCCCGCACCAGGCCAGCTGTTTCCAGTTCAGCCAGGTCGTTAAACGGTGTTGAAAACAGTAATTCCCCGACCTGGGCGTGAGCTCCACAGGCCATTGAGGCCAGCAGCACAGGCAAAGCACCCGCCCACAGCCTTCCTTTGCGATTATCCATGATCGCCCTCATCAGATGGTGGTTTTTCTCAGTTCCAAGACAACCCGGCCATCCTGAAGAACGAAAGCGATGAAAAATGCGGTCGAATTCACGCCCTGGAGTTCATGAAACCCAGGTTACAAAACCTTATTCCCTCATATGCAGCATTCCTTTGCATAAGCTCCTACAATGCGCTTGGCGCCTGCCAGGCCCCGTCGGATTTTACTCTGCAGGCATGACGAACAGGTGACATAACAATGGAAGTTATCGAGCTCGTAGGCCGTCCGGGCACTGGGAAAACCACGCTCGCACGTAAGCTCTGCAGGTGGTCGAACCATGTCATCAGTCGGGCGACCTTTTTCAGTGAAGAGCTGAACCGGGGACGGATTTTCCGCTGGTTTCCCCGTGCCCTGCTGGAACTGCCGCATCTGGAAGACTACATCACCAACCGCACTGGCGAGCGCTTCGGATGCGACTTGCAGGGTGATCCCGCACTGCTGGAAGCAATTTCTCTGATTCTCGGAGAGGTCACCCGCTTCGAACGCCTGCAGCCCCGATTGAACCTGTTGTTCCGCGACTACGTCATTCACAAACTGGCACAACAGAGCGCCAGCGACGCCATGTTATTACTCGACGAGGGGCTTACCCACCGGGTGGGGACCTTTTCGCTCAACGGAGTATCCCTGCCGACCCTGCAGCGGGTCGCGGCATTGCTGCCTCTGGCGGATCATTATGCTTATATTGAAGTTCCGGACCATACAACTCGTCATCGCCTGATCAGCCGTAGCAAGAACGATTCACTTTATATACCCAGGGACGTTTACCAGGCACTCAAGGCAGACCTTGAACAGCGCGACGCCCAATTTGTGGATCTATCTATAACCGCCCCCACAAAGGTCAACCTTGACCGCTTACTGCAGGCGCATCAGGCCAGCCTCAGGCCCAGGTCAGCAAGCGGCGCCGGGCACGAACTCCCCCGGTTTGCACCAAAAGCAGAAATGGATCGGATGGATGTCTAACCTTGAGACCGGGCACCGGTGCTTCTTTCAGACCCGGCACTGACAGGCGGAGATGAGCGTTCGGCGAATCGCCCGTAGGCCCGGCCCAGAGGTGATGCCGTGACTCCGTGAACAATAATGGATGCCGTCACCAGCAGGCTAGCTGCCACCCACACGATCTCCATGCCAGTCTCGCGGTAGATATACAACCCGTAGTAAACCGCTGAAATACCGATAGGACCAAACCAGCCGGCAAGTCCTGCGATGGGCAGATCCCGCCAGTCGCTGATCAGCGGTCTGAGCAACAGAATAACCGGCATGCGCCGAAACAACAGCACCGTAATGATCAGGGCGATACCGCCCCAGCCGAGAGCCCGCCAGTCTCCGACGGGTAACATCAGCCCGAAAAGCATAAACACCGGCAGCGTGAACAGCAGGTTAACCGCTTCCTGAATCCTGGCTTCCACGGATCGGTCACTACCCTTCACCTCCTGGTCAAAGGCAATGCCGGCGATAAACACCACCACCAGCCCATCCATTTTCAGGAACTTCCCTAACCCCAACGCGAGCAATGTTAGCGCCAGAGTAACAGACATAAACGACGGCTGATCGATATAGTCCCTGCGCTCAGCGAAACAAAGCAGCCGGCCAACGGCGACCCCCAGCGCGATGCCCAGCACAACAGCGCCACCAACTTCCCAGAGCCAGACCTTCCAGAGCCACTGGTTAACAGCGGAGGTGACGCTGGTCGTCGCCAGCAACACCGGCACCATGACCAGTGGCAGCGCCAGACCGTCATTCAACGCGGATTCCGCGGAAAGTGTATGGCGGAACCTTTCGGGCAGGTTTTTCTGAGCAACGCTACCGGTGACGATGGAACTGGCAACGACCGGGTCCGTCGCACAGACCGCGGCCCCGATTGCCACCGCTGCCAACAGGCCGACCTCCAGAGACCCGAACGCCAGAATGGCGCTCACCAGGCAGAAAAGCGGCATTCCTACGGCCAGGAGTATGAAGATGGACTTCCAGTGCTCGAAGATATAGCGGCGGGGTAAGCGTAATGCGATACCCATCAAACTGATGGCCAGCGTCAGGCGGGCCGCTTCCTCCAGGATCAGATAGGGGTCGCCCCAGCGGTACGGATCCAGCCACACGAAGCCAATGGGACCAACGACAACCCCCATGGCGAGAGCGACCATGGGCAGTGACACCCAGCTCCGATTGATGGGGCCGGAGAACATTGCTACCCCAATGACACAGGCACCTACCAGCGCCAGGGAAAGATTAAGGTCTGTCATGCCGAAGAGCATAGTCCAGAGCACTGATGAGTCTCTGGCCGCGCCATTACCGTTAAGTAAGACGCCCTCGACATAGCCAATGGACTGCTAATTTTATGAGAGCAGTACCCCATTGGACGAAAGAGGACTTTGAGATGAAACGGTCTGAACAGGATAAGGCAGAAGGCACAGCCGACAAGATCAAGGGCAAAGCCAAGGAAGTTACGGGCAAGGTCACCAACGACCGGGAGACCGAGGCAGAAGGCAGGCTTGATCAGGCCAAAGGAAGTACCAAGAAAGCCAAAGGGGACCTCAAGGACGCAGTAAAATCGGGAACCAAATAACCGTACCGGCCCGGGGCCAGCCCGGGCCAGCGGCATGGAACATGCCAGCCTCGCGGAGGTGAATATGGGACAGATAATTGCTTGTCACCTGGAACTTCAGGAGCGGGCTGAAGCTCTGGTCACTGCCATCGAAAACCTTGGTATCAGTCGTAACAAAACGGCGGTTTTTTATCTCAAACCCGACGGACAGCACCATCTGATGCCCCTTGGGGGTGACAAAAATGCCTCACCCGGCGCCTCAGGATCCGGAAAAGCGGCCTGGGTAGGAAGTGGCGTCGGCGCTGTGGCAGGTGCTGCCGTTGGCTCCGTCGCCGGGCCGATTGGCGCTGTAGCGGGCGCAGGGGTCGGAGCCTACACCGGCTCCCTGGCCGGCGCTGTTACCGGAACAGACAAGACACCAGAGTCCGAAGATCAAACGGACAGTCAGGAGCCTGCCATAGACCGGAAATCCGGAGTACACGTGGCAGCAGAAATAGATGATCACGTACGTCAGGATGTGGTGACGCTTATGCGTCAGTATGACGGCGGCCAGATAGAGGAAGCCGAGGGACATATTGAAGACGGCGAATGGATCGGCTTTGACCCCAGACAGCCCGTTCACCCCGTAACCTGAACGGCGGATGTTACATCCGGATCACTGATTACGGTAACCGGTTAGCAGCCGGTTATTTTTTTGGGCTCTCTTCCGTTCTGTGTGGAACATTAGCTTGCAATCATTCTTGGTAATGGCGTCTGGAACGGATTCGCTGGCAGATGCTTGAGCTTGCCGGCGATCAGGAAGCAGATGGCAATGAAGTGGTTCGCCGTGCCGTAGCC
>JAJUHY010000106.1 GCA_029265735.1 Marinobacter segnicrescens
TAGTGTACTCCATCATCACCACTTCCATGGCGAAGATAACCCCGGAAATTGGCGTATTGAACGAGGCGGAAATGGCTGCAGCGCAACCGCAGGCCACCAGTGTGCGGATGTTATTGTTGGGCAGGCGCATCCACTGGCCCATAAGGCTGGAAACCGCAGCCCCCAGGTGCACTGCCGGCCCTTCACGTCCGGCCGACTGGCCCGAGAGAATCGTGCCCAAGCCCACCACAAACTGCACCACCGCGCTTCGAAAGGTGATGTAGCCCTGGTGATAGTTCAGCCGTTCCATCACGTGCACGACACCGACCTTACGGTCACGGGAAGCCAGCCAGTGCAGCAGCAGCCCCAGTAGTACGGCGCCAATAAAAGGAAGCAGGACGCGAACCGCGACGGCCAGGTCTTCGTAGTTCTCGTCGTCATTGCCGGGCAGGAAATAGCGTAGTGGGAACTCGATCGCGAAGCGGAACAGCAGAATCACAGCACCGGTGAAGACGCCGGACAGCAACCCCAGAAGCGCCAGCTGCGGGAGGGCATCAACATCGGCCAACCGTCGGCGGAACCCCGCTATCAGCTTGTCGTTAACGGTCTGTATCAGTTGATTCATCAGGTCCCTGGGGCGCCGTCCATCGCCGATTCAACAAGTTACGATGCATTGTAGCTGGCCTGCTTTCAGCTGCAATAAGACAGCGCATTATCATGGTAGACTAATGGGCTCATTTGAGTTTACTGAGCCCTTCGCGCCGGTTGTTAAAAAACCTGTGCCGGGCCCAAAGAACACACGACGAACAGGAGATACAGGTGATCAAAGTAGGCATCGTCGGCGGAACCGGGTACACCGGGGTGGAGCTTCTGAGAATCCTCGCCACACATCCGGAAGTGGAGGTGACCTGTATTACGTCCCGATCCGAAGCCGGCATGGCCGTCGCTGATATGTACACCAACCTCCGGGGCTATTACGACCTGGCCTTTACTGAACCCGATGTCGACGTGTTGGCCAGCTGTGATCTTGTTTTCTTTGCAACGCCCCATGGTGTGGCCATGCGCATGGCGCCTGAGCTGCTGGCGCGGGGTGTTCGTGTGGTGGATCTGTCTGCTGATTTCCGGCTTCAGGATCTTGATGTCTGGACTCGCTGGTATGGCATGCCCCATGAGTCGGAAGAGTGGGCAAGGAAAGCGGTATACGGTCTGCCAGAGGTAGCCCGCGATGCCATCCGGGAAGCGCGACTGGTGGCGAACCCCGGCTGTTATCCGACAGCGGTTCAGCTTGGCTTCCTGCCCCTGCTGGAGCAGGGCCTGATTCGTACCGGTCACCTTGTGGCCGATGCCAAGTCCGGCACCAGCGGAGCTGGCCGCCAGGGCAACATCGGTATGCTCCATGGTGAAGTGGGAGAGAGCTTCAAAGCCTACGGCGCTTCAGGTCATCGCCACCTTCCTGAAATTCGTCAGGGACTGGAGCTGGCGGCCGGTGAGCGGGTCGGTGTCAGCTTTGTTCCGCACCTTGTGCCTATGATTCGTGGCATCGAGGCGACCCTGTACGCCGAACTGAACGACGTTGCCGATTTTGACCGGCTGCAGGCGCTGTACGAAGAGCGTTATGCGGATGAGCCCTTTGTCGATGTCATGCCCTTCGGCAGCCATCCGGAGACCCGCAGTGTCCGCGGCGAGAACAGCTGCCGCATGGCCCTGCACCGTCAGGAAAACAGCCCGGTGGTCATCATTACATCGGTTATCGACAACCTGGTTAAAGGAGCCGCGGGTCAGGCCGTTCAGAACATGAACATCATGTTTGGCTTCGATGAACGCGCAGGCCTGCAGGCGCCGGCTCTGCTGCCCTGATGACATGGGTACCGGTCATTTGAGCAAGTCCTCAGAAGAGTTGGTCATTGTCCCCCGGCGCCGACGGGTCCGGCCCTATCGGATTGTCGGGGTATTTCTGCTCTGTGCGCTATCAGGCATCGTCGGCTATGGAGTCGGCTGGTCCCAGAGTGGCCACCGCATCACCGACGTCGCCCAGACACGGCCGTCTCTGGCCAGGGAGCTGGCGGAGGTGACGGAAGA
Organism: Marinobacter segnicrescens; assembly: GCA_029265735.1. Taxonomy (GTDB): domain Bacteria; phylum Pseudomonadota; class Gammaproteobacteria; order Pseudomonadales; family Oleiphilaceae; genus Marinobacter; species Marinobacter segnicrescens_A. Next base: position 2,059 of record JAJUHY010000106.1, read on the forward strand.
ATACGACCAGGTACGTCGCCGCATGGTCCAGCTTGAGCGGGCAACCGCCATCGATAAACAGGCGCTGAAAACTGCGCGCAACACCATCGCTGACCTGGAAGGAAAGCAGGCCTCACTGGAGGCCGACCTCACGTTTTACCGCAATATCATGGCACCATCGGAAGTCAGTAAGGGGCTCCAGGTTGATCAGTTGCGCCTGAATCAGACCCGAAACGACAATGAATTTGGCTTCAAGCTCGTGCTGACTCAGGTGGGCGACAACAAAAACTACATTTCCGGTCTCGTGGCGGTGAATATCATAGGGGAACGGGATGGTGAGCAGGAAGTTGTTCCCCTGAGGGACTTCTCCAGCGATGTTGAAGAGCTGGGGGTACGTTTTCGGTTCCGGTATTTTCAGGATATTGAGGGAACCCTGGCTATACCGGATGACTTTGAACCTTATGAAATCCAGGTAGTTGCCAAGGCAGAAGGTAGCAAGGCCTCCCAGGCTGAGCGTACCTTTTCGTGGGGGCAGCTCACAGGAAACTGACATGTTGAGCAAGAAGAAACAGAAAAGTAGCCGGGCACAGGGGCGGTTCGACACCCTGATCTCCGCAAAAACCCGGGTAGAAGGCAACATTCACTTTACCGGCGGGCTTCACGTTGAAGGAAAGGTTCAGGGTAGCATTGTCGCGGATGCCGAATCCGGCACCGCTCTGATCCGGCTTTCCGAGAACGGCGAGGTTGAAGGCGATATCGTCGCACCCAATATAATTATTAACGGAACAGTGCGGGGGGATGTGTTTGCCCGTGAACACCTCGAACTGGCGCCCAAGGCCGCGATTACGGGGAACGTCTATTACAACCTGGTCGAGATGGCGGCTGGCGCCTCGGTGAACGGAAATATGGTCCACCGGAAAGATCCGGATACGTTACCGCTGCCGGAATTGAGCACAGGAGCAAAAGAGGCAGGGCTGAATAAACAACTGGCCAATGACGTCACTGCCGATTCGCATGTCACTGCCGATTCGCATAAGAACGCTGCAGACGGAAAGCGCTCCGCCGGTGGAAAGGCTGGGGAATAGTTGATCAGAGTTGTCGGGAATACCATAATGGCACTACACACCGGGTCAGGAGGCGAATTTGAGCGTAGTTCAGGAACAGATAGCGGTCCCCCTGTTTTTTAGCGACAGCGCGGTAGCCAAAGTGAAGGAGCTGGTGGAAGACGAGGGAAATCCCGACCTCCGCCTGCGGGTTTTTGTCACTGGTGGCGGATGTTCCGGTTTCCAGTACGGTTTCTCGTTTGATGATGATCAGCAGGACGACGATACCGTTATTGAACGCGACGGCGCGACCCTGCTAGTTGATTCGATGAGTTATCAGTATCTGATCGGTGCAACCATCGACTATCAGGAAGGCCTGCAGGGCTCCCAGTTCGTGGTCCAGAACCCCAACGCGGCCTCAACCTGCGGCTGCGGCTCGTCATTCTCCATTTGATAGTATCTCTTCAGGATTCGTCGACCGAAATGCTGTCGTCCCCGGATGGCAGCATGCTTGTCAGGCCGGATAAATCGCTCCGAGAATCCTTGGCCCGCTTGCACCGGTAACCGCCGGAACGTTTCCCGGCAGACCCGCCAGCGTCTGACTGGCCAACCAGGCAAATGCTGCCGCTTCTACCCATTGCGGATCGATACCCAGCGCAGATGTTGTGTCCACGTGAACAGCCTCCCCGGTCAGCAACTCCTGCAGCCGTGCCATTAACGTCACGTTCTTTGCGCCACCACCGCACACATATATTGCCAACGGTCGGGTCGGCGGGAGTTGCTGAATAATCGTCACCGCGGTCAGCTCCAGCAGAGTCCGCTGAATATCGGCAGGCTCTGCCATATCAACCCCGGGTATGGCATCCAGCCAGTCCCCATTAAAGAGTTCTTTACCCGTGCTTTTTGGGAAAGGCTGGCTGAAGTACGGCTCCGCAAGCATCTGTTCCAGCAGATCCGGTAACAGCCTGCCGCTGGCCGCCCAGTTACCGCTGTCATCGTATGGTATGCCCAGGTGCCGTTGCGCCCAATGATCCATCAGAGCATTGCCCGGTCCAGTATCAAAGCCACCGGCCGCTGCATCTGAGCCCGCTGGAAGCCAGCTAATATTGGCGATACCACCGATATTGATCAGCGCCCGGTTCTGGCTGTCTGAACTGAATACCGCATGATGGAAAGCGGGCACCAGTGGAGCGCCCTGACCACCGGCTGCCATATCCCGACGCCGGAAGTCCGCAACGGTAATGATCCCGGTTCGCTCAGCGATGACATTGGGGTCGCCTAACTGCAGGGTGAAGGGAGCGGCGCCACCTGGTTGATGGCGAACGGTCTGGCCATGACTGCCGATTGCGCGGATGCTGCCGTCTGCCGGCTTTTTCAGCGACACCGCCTGAGCGGCTTTTGCAAACAGCTCGCCCAACTGGCGGTCACAGTGCCCGAGGTCATCCGGTGTGCCCAGGTTCTGGCTCAGTCCGATGATTGTCTTAAGAAGGGAAGGGGAGATGGGCTCGGTATGGGTGGCAATCAATGAGGCCCCGCCGGCCTCCGTCAGGTCAACCAGCGCGGCATCAACGCCATCCATACTGGTACCTGACATCAGGCCGATATACAGGGCCATGGAATTACTGATCCCGTTCGGAAGCCGCTTCCTCGGCCATGGCGATCTGACGGAAGCCCTCGCCAAGGGTGTTCAGCTGAGCAATGTGTTGCTGAGTTGCTGCCTTGAACCTCGCCATTTCACTTTCCGGCACCGGGTTGGCTTGCGGAAGATCAACAGTACGGGAATTGCGGGCGACGCCGTTTACCCGGAACTCATAGTGAAGGTGCGGGCCCGTTACCATGCCTGTAGAGCCAACGTAACCGATGGTCTGTCCCTGCTTAACCCGAGCGCCGTTTTTGATGCCCTTGCCAAGACCGCTCATATGGGCATACAGGGTGGTGATGTTATCGCCGTGGGTCAGTACCACCGTGCGCCCGTATCCGCCTTTCCAGCCCGCGAACGAGACGCGGCCATCGCCGGCGGCTTTGATTGGTGTTCCCGGGGGCGCTGCGTAGTCAGTGCCTTCGTGGGGACGCACTACGTCCAGTACCGGATGGCGGCGCTGGAGATTAAAGGGAGATGAAACCCGGGCGTTGATGGGTGTGCGCAGAAACGCCTTGCGCATGCTGTTGCCATCGGGGGTGTAGTAATCGCTGTCGCCATTGCTGTCAGTGAAGTGCAGCGCTACCACTTCACGGCCCCGGTTGACGAACCGGGCGGCCAGAATCTTCCCGTTATCGATCTTTTCGTCGTCAAGGTAGAGCTCCTCATACACGACTTCAAAACGGTCGCCCTTGCGGATGTCATAGACGAAATCGATGTCCCAGCCAAAAATGCCCGCAAGCTCCATGGTGATCCGGTCGTCCAGTCCGGCTTTCTTGCCTGCCAGATAGAGGGAGCCGTCAATGACACCTGATGCAAAAGCGGGCCGGGACTCCGGCTCGGCGATAACCGTTTCGCCACTGAACCCATTATCGGTACGGGTAATGAGAAGGGACTCAAGCCGGCTGCGATCCAGGCGAACCTGCATCAGCTCACCTTCGCTATCGGTAGCAAATGCCAGGGTTTCGCCAACATACAGATGCTGCAGCTTTTCAGCTTCGCCACGGCCATGAATCACTGACAACATAAGCCGGTCGTTGAAGCCAGCCTTGCCAAACAGGGATGAGAGCGTATCGCCCTGCCGCACTGTCAGTTCGGTCCACTGCAGCGCGGGCACCTCCGGCTCGGCAGCCGGTGCCGGCTCTTCAGTCACTGAGGAGGCCGCAAGATCACCGGTTTCTGCCGCGAAACTTTCTTCCTGTGCTGCAGGCTGCGGGGGCAATGACGCTTGCTGGACAGGAGCAGCGTTTGAGGTCTCAGTGGTGAGCGACTGGTTTGGCTTGTCGAGATCCAGGTTAATGGTCATGCGTTTGGCTTCGACATCGGCGCTGGGGCTGAAAACCAGTGCCGCGCCCACCACGAGGCTAATACCTGCGGCGGCAATAAGATGGGGTTTGGGGAACGTTTTGGTCACGTCGAAAACCTGTGTTTTTTTCGCTACGTCGGTAGCTTGTATGGTCTGATTCAAGTCCGGACTCAAGTATAGAGCAAGCGAATTCGTATAAAAAGCGTCCACCATCACAGCGAAAGTACGTTGTAACGACGGATTTTCGAGATTCCACTGATATAATCCGCGACTCTTTTCCATATCCGGGCAGCCGGAAACAGGCTAAATGTATCAGGGTTTGCGGTTACGCTCAGCTTACTTTTGTTCCGGCTGTGTAACGTGAAAGCCTTTTATGATGGGGTTCGACATTTATGGCATCTATCGAGGAAGCGCTGGCAATCATCAAGCGTGGTGTGGAAGAACTGATTCCTGAGGAGGCGCTGATTGAAAAGCTGTCTCTTGGCCGACCGCTGCGCGTAAAGGCCGGTTTTGACCCCACCGCACCAGATCTCCATCTTGGTCATACGGTTCTGATCAACAAACTCCGGCAATTCCAGGACCTGGGGCACGAGGTGATCTTCCTGATTGGCGACTTTACCGGAATGATCGGTGACCCAACCGGCAAGAGTGCAACCCGTCCTCCTCTTACCGAAGAGCAGGTGCGGGAGAATGCGATCACCTATAAA
>JAJUHY010000162.1 GCA_029265735.1 Marinobacter segnicrescens
GGAAAACCTTGAAAAACTGAGCCGCGAGATTTACCCAGAACCGATGCCAGAGATCGGCATAGCTGCGTTCCAGGGAGGCGACCGCTGTCAGCTCTCCCAATGGTATCCGGGGTGGGCCAGGGTGAATTATCTCAAAACTGTGAGCGGTGGTTCTTGTGTTGTTATCCGGGCGCGTACCCAGAACCATTTCAGAATCAGGGTAGATGGTGAGTTGAACGTATTCGATATCCGGCAGCGATAGCACGCCTTCCAGCTGAACCTGGAGCAGGTTTTCATCCAGGGCCCAGAGGCTGCGGGACAAACTGGAGCGGTAGCTGGCTTCGATCACCTGAAAGCGGTCGGTGACCACGGACACGTCCTTGCGGAAGTCGTCATAGATCTGAACGCCGGACGCTACCAGGCTGAAAACGGTGCTGATAAGGAGGATGTACCCCAGCAGTCGGAACGACAGAGGCGAGCCGCGGCGAAACTGCTGAAATCGCGAAATCAATAGGACCATCCCGACTGTCTGCCTGGCTCCCCGTCTGTTCAGGCCCTTGTGTGGGCCCTCCTGGCGGGCTGGTGTTACCGGTATTCCCCAAAGTTCCATTGGGAAAACTATAGCAGCTCGCGCCAGCCCTGCGGCTAGTTATATCAGAACCTTCGCGGAATTGGGCTTACCTGTCTTCTCCGTTGATACACGTCAAGATCAAGGGGGCAGGGCACGGGTAAGCTGGATCATGAATACCAATGATCAGTGACATTCGCAGGAGAAGAATGCCATGTATATGGATGCTGTCGTAATAGCCGGTGTAGGTACAGTGCTCTTGATGGTCGGCTTTATGGCCGCGGTGGGGTATTTTGTGTTCCGGGACGCAAAGACTAACACTGTCAGGACTGCGGACAAGGACGCCCGCAAGGGATAAGGAGAGAGTGGCGTCCCCTAGGGGGTTCGAACCCCTGTTGCCGCCGTGAAAGGGCGGAGTCCTGGGCCACTAGACGAAGGGGACGCATTTCTCAAACTTGCCTCGTCGAGGTGGCGCGTATATTAAGAATGCGGAGGATGGCTGTCAACTGTTAATCCGAAAAAAATGCCGATGTTCAGATAGTTCATTGGTTTTAGGGTACTGAGTGGTTATAGAAAGCTCAGTGATTATAGAGAGCCCAGTGGTTTTTCAGCCCGGTTTCTGCAGCGCTTCTCTTAGCGCTGCTTCCAGTTGAGGGAAACGGAACTCAAATCCGGCTGCCTTCAGTCGCTGAGGCAGGGCGCGCTGACCAGTCAGCAGCAGCCGAGACATCTCGCCCAACGCCAGTTTTAATACCGGACCAGGCACCGTCATGATCGCCGGCCGGTTAAGAACCCGTGCCAGCGTCCGGGAAAATTCAGCATTGCTGACCGGCTCCGGGCTGACGACGTTATAAGCGCCCTTTGCCTGAGGATTTTCCAGCATCCACAGGATGGCGTTTACCACATCCGTCCGGTGGACCCACGGCATATACTGCCGGCCAGACCCCATGCGACCACCCAGCCCCATCCTGAAGGGCGGGGCCATCTGCTGAAGAAAACCGCCGTTACGGCCAACAACAACCCCGGTGCGGGAAAAGCACAGACGGACCCCTTTCTGCTCCAGCGGTGCAACCGAGCGTTCCCAGTCTGCGCACAGGCGGTGGCTGAACTCATACGTTGGCGGAGTCGTTTCTGTCACAGGATGCTGTTTCTGGTCCCCATAAAAGCCTACGGCGGAGCCGGACACCATTACATCCGGCAGTCGTTCGCAGCTGAGCAGTACATCAACCAGTTCTTCTGACAAGGCGATGCGACTGTCTCTCAGAGCTTGCTTGCGGGCGCGGCTCCACCGTTTACCGGCAATACTCTCACCGGCCAGATTGACCACAGCATGATAGCCAGCACCGCCCCGTATGGCTGACAGTTCGCGGATCGGTGTTACCCGGCCGCACAGGGCACGTACGGTTTCCGGTGGCTGCCGGCTCAGCACATCAATCCTGTAACCGGCCCGTAGCAGTTCCAGGCACAAGGCCTGGCCGATAAAGCCGGTCCCGCCGGTGAGTAGCAGAGTCTTGTCAGCCATGATCAGGTCTCCAGCGTTTCGGTAACGATCCCCTTGAGTGCATGGGCCAGCCGCGGGTTCTCGCCGATGGGCGGCAGCAATATCACATCTATATCAAGGCGCGCCTTCAGGGCCTCCAGCATGGCGGGTACATCCCGGCGAAGGTGGCGCCCTGCTGCCAGAAAAAGAGGTACCACCCGGATGTCCTTAATGCCCTCTGCAGCGGCCTGTTCCACCTGTGACTCGAGGGATGGTTCGGACAGTTCCATATAGGCAATACGGGCCTCGGGCAGGGCATCCAGAGTAGGGCGGGCCAGGGCTTCAAACGTCTCACACCAGCGGCGATCACTGCTGCCATGGGCGAGTAACAGAATCCGGGTTGAGGCCGGCATGGGAGTGTGCTCCTTTGGTGAATAATGGATTCAGTGTATAACTGCGTCATCCCAACTGCGAATCCATCAGTGGAGACCTTTATGTTTGCCTGGAATGAACTGCTGGATTACTGGTTCGGCCTGCTGGACGAGCACGGCTTGCCAGACCAGGAACACCGGAACCGCTGGTTTCGGTCATCGAAAGCCTTTGACCGGGAAATACGCCGTCGTTTCATGTCGATGGTGTTGTTCGCTGCTGAAAACGGGCTGGACCACTGGCGCAAGGAACCCGGCGGCCGGCTGGCAGAGATTATCCTGCTTGATCAGTTTACCCGACATATCCATCGGGGTGGTGAGCTGGCGTTCTCGAACGACCGGCAGGCGGTAGAGCTGGCGTTGGAAGGTATTAACGCCGGCGCTGACCGGCAGCTGTTACCCATTCACCGGGCATTCTTCTATATGCCGCTGCAGCATTCCGAAAAGCTGGCCCATCAGCAACGGGCGGTTGAGCTCTATGAGCAACTCGCCGCCGGACAAGACGGACCGCTCGGTTCGTTTCTTGAGAGCTTCCTGAAGGCAGCCCGGGATCACCATGCGGTTATCGAACGATTCGGGCGCTTCCCCCACCGTAACCGGGCGCTGAAACGCCGTTCAACCGCGGAGGAAGAGGAGTACCTGAGCGGTGGAGCCAGTAGCTGGGGACAGTAAGAAAAACGGCCGCAGAAAAGAAAATTTTCAGAAATCAGTTGACGAGCCCGTTTCGGTGAGTAAAATAAGCAGCCGTTGAGAGGCCTTGTGCCGACACTCAGCGGGAATAGCTCAGTTGGTAGAGCACAACCTTGCCAAGGTTGGGGTCGCGAGTTCGAATCTCGTTTCCCGCTCCAGATTCCGAAAACCCGGCCCGAAACGGCCGGGTTTTTTCGTTTATGGCCGCACTCCGCCGGACTTCAGTATACTGAGCCGGCTCTTTCGTCACGCCGGAAAATACATGAAAATCAAATCGCTGTTCTTTTACCCGGTTAAGTCCCTGGGGGGTATTGCGACGGACTCGCTGATCCTCGACCGTTTTGGCCCCGCTAATGACCGGCGCTGGATGCTGGTCGATGGTGAAGGGCGTTTTATTACTCAGCGCAAATATCCCGCCCTGGTGCGCATCCGTCCCTGGTTTGATAACGACCAACTGGTACTTGATGTGCCCGACCAGGGTTCCGTGCCAGTGGTAGCGGGTACTCGGACGAGGGAAGTGGTAGTCTGGCGGGATCAGGTCTCCGGAGTGCTGCAAGAGGCGGGCAGCGCCTCCGGGGCAGTCTCTGAGTATCTGGGCAAGGCAGTCACGCTGGTCTATATGCCGGACACGGTTACCCGGCCGGCGCACCACGAAACTCTGGTCGACGTTCACCCAGTCAGCTTCGCAGATGGCTTTCCTCTGCTGCTGACCAATCAGGCGTCGCTGGAAGATCTTGCACTGCGCTGTCCCGGCTATGGCGATATGCGGCGCTTCCGCCCCAACGTGGTAATTGAAGGCGCCACCCCCTGGGATGAAGACCGTTGGCTCGAAATGACGCTTGGTTCGGCACCCGTCCGGGTGGTCAAGCCCTGTAGCCGCTGCATCATGACCACCGTTGACCCGGACGCGGGCAGCCGAAGCCCTGACGGTGAACCCCTGAAAACCCTGGCCGGCTTCCGTCGCGGGGAAGACGGTGTTCTGTTCGGCGTTAACGCCGTCCATCAGGGAGCCGGTGTGCTGCGTGTCGGAGACCCGGTCACGCTTACTGAATCCAAGGAGTAACACGGTTTATGGCTCTGCTGACCCTCGAAAACATTTCCCTGGCTTATGGTGTTCAGCCACTGCTGGATCAGGCGTCTCTGGTCATTGAGCCTGGCGAGCGGGTGTGTCTGCTGGGCCGTAACGGTGAGGGCAAATCCACGCTGCTGAAAATCATCGCGGGCGAGGTCACTCCCGATGGCGGTACGGTCCGGCTGGAGAGCGGGGCCCGGCTGGCGGTATTGCCGCAGATGCTGCCAACCAGTGATACTCGTACCGCCTATGAGGTGGTCGCAGATGCCTTTCCGGAGACCGGCGCATTGCTCACCCAGTTCCACCAGTTGTCCCAGCAGGGGGACGAGGCCTCAATGGAACAGTTGATGAAAGTCCAGGAGCGGCTGGAAGCCCTGGACGGCTGGAGGCTGGACCAGCGGGTCACGGCAATACTGCAACAGTACCGCATCGACCCGGACCAGACCCTCAACAAGCTTTCCGGTGGCTGGCAGCGGCGCGTGCTTCTGGCTCAGGCGCTGGTTTCCGAGCCGGATGTTCTGCTTCTGGACGAGCCTACCAACCATCTGGACGTGCCCGCCATTGCCTGGTTGGAGGAAGCGCTGAGCCAGTTTCGCGGTGCCATAATCTTCGTGTCGCACGACCGGGCTTTCATACGGAAGATGGCAACCCGGGTGGTCGAGCTGGATCGTGGACATCTGGTGAGTTTCGCCGCCAGTTACGACCGCTATCTCGAGCTCAAGGAAAAGGCACTGGAAGAGGAAGAGCGTCAGAACGCGCTGTTCGACAAGCGCCTGAAACAGGAAGAGGCGTGGATTCGACAGGGCATCAAGGCCAGACGTACCCGCAATATGGGACGGGTAAGGGCCCTCAAGGCCATGCGGGAGGAGCGGCGTCAGCGTCGCGAGCGGGTA
>JAJUHY010000108.1 GCA_029265735.1 Marinobacter segnicrescens
ATACACTCAAAGTCAGGTGGCCAGGTTCACTATGCCACTACAGTTCGTACCACATGAGCAAAGCCTGGATTGGGCACCGAATCACCGCTCAGTACGAATGGACGCCTCACCCTGTCGTCAGAAGCCTTCAAGTTGCTCTGAACCAAGCATGCTAGAGAAGCCTCTCGCTGCGGCCTTTCGTCAGCTATTACATGCATGCTTAGCGTGCCCGCTCAGCCAAGCTATTCTCGCGCTGGGCGCGTTCGCTATCCGTGGTTAAGCGCTTCGACAAGCTGTGAGTCGGCCTTGGCCTCATAGACCATTTGATTCTGCTCTTGGCCCATCCTCGGACATCGGCATGAAAAACCCTGCACCACTATGTCGATGACCTCAACAAAGCCTATGCAGGCCAAGGATGATACTTTATTTGTACAGATGAAACTTTATTTGCATCCCACACTTATTCCATTCGGATAATTCTTACTTACTCCACCGTCACGCTCTTCGCCAGATTCCGCGGCTGATCCACATCGGTACCCTTTAGAACTGCCACGTGGTAGGAGAGCAACTGCAGCGGTACGGTGTAGACAATGGGCGCGGTAATGGGATGGACCGGGGGAATCTGCATCACATGGATGCCATCCTCGGTTTTCACATTGGCCTCGCGATCGGCGAAGACGAACAGCTCCCCGCCCCGGGCGCGAACTTCTTCCAGGTTGGATTTGAGCTTTTCCACCAGGTCGTTGTTGGGCGCGACGGTGACCACTGGCATTTCACTGTCCACCAGTGCCAGGGGACCGTGCTTGAGCTCACCCGCTGGATAGGCTTCCGCGTGGATGTAGGAAATTTCCTTCAGCCTCAGGGCACCCTCGAGGGCCACCGGGTACTGTGAGCCGCGGCCAAGGAACAGGCTGTGGTTCTTGTCGACGAAGGCCTCACTCAACTGCTGGATATCCGCATCCAGTGCCAGCACCTCGGCCACCTGCCCGGGCACCTGTCGCAGTGCCTGGACGATTTCGACTTCCTTCTCCTCGGTTAGACCGTTATGCCGGGCCAGCGCCAGGGTAAAGATCAACAGCGCGGTTAACTGGGTAGTGAATGCTTTGGTAGAAGCCACCCCGATTTCCGGGCCGGCGTGGGTCATGATCACCAGGTCCGATTCCCGCACCAGCGAACTGCCGGGCACGTTACAGACCGCCAGCGCCGCACGGAACCCGGACTTCTTGGCCTGCCGCAGGGCCGCCAGAGTATCGGCCGTCTCGCCGGACTGGGAGATGCAGAGGAACAGCGTGTCTTTCTGGATCACATGCTTGCGGTAACGGAACTCGGAGGCCACCTCCACGGAGCAGGGCACTCCTGCCAGTTCCTCAATCCAGTACCGGGCCACCATGCCGGCGTGGTAACTGGTGCCGCAGGCGATGATCTGTACGTGGCGAACGTCTTCGAGAAGCTTGCCCGCCTCAGTACCTAGGGCCTGTTCCAGCACATGACTGTCAGTAAGGCGCCCTTCCATAGTGGTCTTGATCACGGCCGGCTGCTCGTGGATTTCCTTGAGCATGAAGTGGCGGTACTCACCTTTGTCTGCGGCATCCTGGCCGTGCTCAAAACGGTTCACGTCCCGTTCCGCGGGCTCGCCGTTACGGTCCAGAATCGATATCTGATCACGGCGGATATCGGCGATATCCCCTTCTTCCAGCACCATAAAGCGGTCGGTGACGGGCAGCAGCGCCAGCTGGTCGGAGGCGATAAAGTTCTCGCCAATGCCGACACCGATCACCAGTGGACTGCCTTCCCGGCAGACAACCAGACGGTCCGGCTCATCCGCATGGAGCACGGCCAGAGCGTAGGCTCCGCGAAGCTGCCCGATCGCTGCGGTAACCGCCTTGAACAGATCCTGCTCGGTGCGGTAGAACTTCTCGATCAGGTGGGCGACCACTTCAGTGTCGGTCTGAGAGGTGAACTGGTAGCCTTCGGCCCGTAACTGGTCCCGCAGCTCCTGATAGTTTTCGATAATCCCGTTATGGACAATCGCCAGGCGTTCGCCCGACATATGGGGATGAGCGTTGCTTTGAGAGGGCTCGCCATGGGTAGCCCAGCGGGTATGGGCAATACCGATGGTTCCCGGGGACGGCTGGGCCGCCAGGGCATCAGCCAGTGCGGCCACCTTGCCCACTTCCCGGGCGCGGTGGATGTTGCCTTCGCCGTTCAGCGTTGCCAGCCCGGCGGAATCGTATCCGCGGTACTCAAGGCGACGCAGTCCTTCCAGTAAAATCCCTTCAACGTCCCGCTGGGAGACGGCTCCGACAATGCCACACATATTGAGTTCCCACTAAAGCGTTAATCAGGCTTTCTTTTCCGGGCGCTTCCAGCCCTTGATATTCCGTTGCCGTGCCCGTGCTACTGCCAGATCCTGTTCCGCCACATCTGAGGTAATCGTCGAGCCCGCACCGATTACGGCATCATCAGCCACGGAGACCGGAGCCACCAGGGCGGTGTTGGAGCCAACAAACACGTTGTCGCCAAGAACCGTGTGGAATTTGTTCACACCATCATAGTTACAGGTAATTGTTCCCGCACCCACATTCACACGCCGGCCGAGGGTCGCATCCCCCACATAACTCAGGTGGTTGATCTTGCTGCCCTCGCCCACATCGGCTTTTTTGGTCTCGACAAAATTCCCGATCTTGGCGGTACGGGCAAGACGGGTACCCGGCCGCAACCGGGCGAACGGGCCGATCTGGCAGTCCTCCGCCACCTCTGCCCCTTCAATAATGGAATTGGCGTACACCGTCACGTTATCTGCCAGGCTGGCATCACGGATCATACAGTTGGGGCCAATGGAAACGTTATCGCCAAGGGTAACACGGCCTTCAAACACCACATTAACGTCAATCAGCACGTCCTGACCGACGGTCAGCTCGCCCCTCACATCGATCCGGGCCGGGTCCGCCAGGGTGGCACCTTCACTCATCAGGCGCTCGGCTTCGCAACGCTGGAACCAGCGCTCAAGCTCAGCCAGCTGCAGACGGTTGTTAACTCCCTGCACTTCCTGCTCATGGGATGGCTGGGCCACTTCAATGGCCAGTCCCTCGTCGGCAGCCATGGCGATAATATCGGTCAGGTAATACTCGCCCTGGGCATTACTGTTTGAAAGCTGGGGCAGCCAGCGTTTCAGGTGGTCCGAGTGCACCGCCAGAATGCCGGTATTGACCTCGCAGATGGCCTTTTCAGACTCGGAAGCATCCTTCTGTTCAACAATGGCAATCACCCGGCCCTGGTCGTTACGGAGAATTCGGCCGTAGCCCTCCGGGTTGTCCAGATCCACCGTGAGCAGCCCGAGGCTCCGCTCACTGACCCGGGACACGAGTGCAACCAGGGTTTCCGGATTGATCAGCGGTACATCACCGTAAAGCACCAGAGCAATCACCCCATCCGGCACGGCGGGGAGCGCCTGAGCCACCGCATGACCGGTGCCCAGCTGCTGCTCCTGCAACGCCCAGTGGATGTCACTGGCAGGGGTAACCGCCCTGACCTGCTCTGCGCCATGACCGATCACCCCATGAATGCCTTCAGCGCCCAGGCTACGGGCAGTATCGATGACATGGTGCAGCATGGGCTTGCCGGCCACCTTGTGCAGTACCTTGGGCAGACGGGATTTCATTCGTGAGCCCTGGCCGGCGGCCAGGATGATTACATGCAGGGGGGCTGTCATGGCCGGTTCCTGATTCTGTTGTTATGAATCGCACATCAATACGAAAAAAGCCGCATCCACGGTGGCAGCGCCTGGCCGGATCTGAAGATCCGGTAACGCTGCCACAGTAGTGCGGCTGTAGCGAGTCCGTTCCATAGGAACGATATCAGCGTACTTTCTTGCGCAGCTTTTCCAGAGTCCGAAGCTGTGCCACCGCCTCTGCCAGTTCGGCCGCGGCGCGAGTGTACTCGAACTCGCCGGACTTGTTCGCCAGTGCTTTTTCCGCCTCGCGTTGGGCTTCCAGCGCCGCCGCTTCATCCACATCCTTGGCACGGACTGCGGTATCGGCCAGTAAGGTGACAATGGAGGGCTGAACCTCCAGATAGCCACCTGAGACGTAGATAATCTCTTCCTCACCGCCCTGTTTAAAGAAACGGACAGGGCCCGGCTTGAGCGCGGTCAGCAACGGAGCGTGACCGGGCTGAATACCCAGCTCACCCTCGGTTCCGTTGGCGATCAGCATCTCTACCAGACCGGAATAGATTTTTTCTTCGGCACTTACGACGTCACAATGTACAGTCATAGCCATTTCTCTTGCCTCTCGGGTCGGTCAGCGAAAGATGGGTGACTTATTTGTCACCCTTGGACTGCAGTTCCTTCGCCTTTTCGACCGCCTCTTCAATGGTACCGACCATGTAGAAGGCCTGCTCGGGCAGGTCGTCGTAGTCGCCATTGAGAATGCCTTTAAAGCTGCTGATGGTTTCCTTGAGGGAAACGTACTTGCCCGGAGAACCAGTAAATACCTCAGCAACGTGGAACGGCTGGGACAGGAAACGCTCAATCTTACGGGCACGGGCAACGGTCAGTTTGTCTTCTTCTGACAGTTCGTCCATACCGAGGATGGCGATGATGTCCTTCAGTTCCTTGTAGCGCTGCAGGTTGGTCTGAACGCCACGGGCCACTTCGTAATGCTCTTCACCGATCACCAGCGGATCCAGCTGACGGGAGGTGGAGTCGAGCGGGTCAATCGCCGGGTAGATACCCTTGGAGGCGATATCACGGCTCAGTACAACCGTCGCATCAAGGTGAGAGAACGTGGTTGCCGGAGACGGGTCAGTCAGGTCATCCGCCGGTACGTATACCGCCTGGATGGACGTGATCGAGCCGCTCTTGGTGGAGGTGATACGCTCCTGCAGCTGGCCCATTTCTTCAGCCAGAGTCGGCTGGTAACCTACTGCGGACGGCATCCGGCCCAGCAGTGCCGATACTTCGGTACCCGCCAGGGTGTAACGGTAGATGTTGTCGATAAACAGAAGTACGTCACGACCTTCGTCACGGAACTTCTCGGCCATGGTCAGACCGGTCAGTGCAACCCGCAGACGGTTTCCGGGGGGCTCGTTCATCTGGCCGTAAACCATGGCCACTTTATCGAGAACGTTGGACTCCTTCATTTCGTAGTAGAAGTCGTTACCTTCCCGGGTCCGCTCACCAACACCGGCGAATACCGAGAGACCGGAGTGCTCTTTCGCGATGTTGTTGATCAGTTCCATCATGTTTACGGTCTTGCCTACACCGGCGCCACCGAACAGACCAACCTTACCACCCTTGGCGAACGGGCAGATCAGGTCGATTACCTTGATGCCGGTTTCCAGCAGGTCAGCAGAGGCTGCCTGATCGGCATAACCCGGCGCCTTGCGGTGGATACCCCAGCGCTCTTCCTCACCAATCTCGCCCTGTTCGTCGATGGGACGACCCAGAACGTCCATGATGCGGCCCAGCGTTGCAGTACCGACAGGTACGGAGATCGGCTTGCCGGTATTTTCTGCTTTCAGGCCCCGCTTGAGGCCTTCGGTGCTGCCCATGGCGATGGTACGGACAATACCGTCACCCAGCTGCTGCTGGACTTCCAGAGTTGTCTCGCCACCTTCAAGCAGCAGTGCGTCATACACTTTGGGAACGGAGTCACGTGGAAATTCCACGTCGATAACCGCGCCAATGATCTGAACGATGTGTCCGCTACTCATGCTCGGTTCCTCGTTATCTCTATAGTCTCTAAACCAGTAGGATCGTGATTCGCATCAGACCGAAGCCGCGCCGCTCACAATCTCCGAAATTTCCTGGGTGATAGCCGCCTGACGGGCCTTGTTGTAGGCCAGTTGCAGCTCATCAATAATGCTGCCGGCGTTATCGGTTGCGCTCTTCATCGCAATCATCCGGGCAGCCTGTTCACAGGCCAGATTCTCAACCACGCCCTGATACACCTGGGATTCGATGTAACGTGGCAGCAGGCCATCCAGGATCGGAGCCGCAGCCGGCTCATAGATGTAATCCCACTGGCTTCTGATCGTTTCGTCTTCGCTTGGTGGCAGGGGCAGGAGCTGCACCACTTTCGGCTTCTGGGTCATGGTGTTAACAAACTCGTTGTGCACCACGTAAAGCCGGTCGATGCGACCTTCCTCGTACGCGTCCAGCATGACCTTGACGTTGCCCACCAGCTGATCGGCACCGGGGTTGTCACCCAGATGGGTCAATGCTGCTACTACGTTGCCGCCATAGTTGCGAAAAAACGAGGCGCCTTTCTGACCGATTGCACAGATGTCAGTATCGACACCCTTTTCTTTCCAGTCACGCATCTCACGGACCAGCACCCGGAACAGGTTGCTGTTCAGGCCACCGGCCAGTCCCCGGTCAGAGGAAACCACGATAAACCCGACCCGTTTAACCTCACGCTCCATCAGGAAGCTGTGGCGGTACTCCGGGTTGGCCAGGGCGATATGCCCAATAACCTGACGCATCTTTTCCGCATACGGGCGAGTGGCCTGCATGCGTTCCTGAGCTTTACGCATTTTACTCGCCGCCACCATTTCCATGGCGGACGTGATCTTCTGCGTGCTCCGGATGCTTGTGATCTGGTTACGTATTTCTTTTCCGACGGCCATAGTCACTGCCTTTTCAAGTTAGACACTCATGTG